>NZ_JBGQOE010000003.1:0-217523 GCF_052113685.1 Flavobacterium sp. W22_SRS_FP1 | reverse complement strand
AAAAGGAGCAAAAAACTATAGTTTTCTACTCCTTTTTATTAACAATTAATTCCTAAAAAGACTTTTTCAGTGCCCTCCGTATTTACGCACTAGGTTTTTTATATTATTCTGCTCTTCCAAATTCTTCTGGATGCTCAAAGTAGAGTTTACTTTTTGCTAAATTCTTTTTCTTAACCACATAAGTACCTGAAAGACTATCATGCCAACCTCTGGAAACCGACCCTAGATACGACAAGCCTTCAAAAACAATAAACCGACTTAAGGTTCTGATAAAAATCATTTTGATCGTGGGTTTTGAACCATCGCTTGTAACAACAACAGTTCGGGTGACTAATTTCGCTAGTGTTCTAGAGAAATATACTTCAGTCAAAAAGTAATACAAAAACAGTATTAGCAATCCATAAGCAATAACTTCAACAAAATTCATGTTTTCAACCCAGCTGGAAACAGCAAAGTTATTTGTTGCTTCGCCTATTAAAACAATAGTCGTTCCTGCACTCAAAATAAGAATATAGATAAATACTGAATCAATTATTACATTCAGGAAACGTTGTCCTTGTGAAGCAAGTACATTTTCTGTTATTGTAAATTCTTTGTTTTTCATATTTACTGTTTTAATATTAAAATAGCATCATAGATAACCTCAACACACTCAAATATAGTGATTTATTCTCGAATTATTATTAAGAATATTCATTAATACGTTGGTTCTGTAATTTCGTTTTAGAATTAAAAACAATTAAAGTACCTTTCAACAAGACAACCCTAAAATGGATTCTCGCGACAATTCCCTAGCCCCGATTGAAATGGAAATCCTTTCTATTACTGAATTTTTATTCAGAAATAGAAAGATTGAAATGGAAAGCGGGAAATAGCTCCAAAAAAAAACAGCTACCAAAATTGATAGCTGTTTATTCTTTACTCCTTATTCTATTTTCTAATTAAGAACCACACATTTCGCAATCATCTGGACCGGCATTTTTAGCCAGTTCAAGCATCGCTCTGTATTCTTCTGCATTTATTGCTACGTGCTCGACAGTTTCAACTGCTACAGTAGCATTAGCAGCTTGTGATTTTACCTCTATGGGCTCCGCTTTTTTATCATTATTCAAGGTAAACTTAATTGCATCTACCGCAGCTTTTGTTCTCAAGTAATACATACCCGTTTTCAATCCAGATTGCCATGCATAAAAATGCATAGAGGTCAATTTAGAATAATTAGCGTTTTGCATGAATAAGTTCAAAGATTGAGATTGATCTACAAAATAACCACGCTGACGTGACATATCGATAATGTCTTTCATAGACATCTCCCAAACTGTTTTATACAACTCTTTCAAATCTTGCGGAATATCTAAGTCCTGAACAGAACCGTTATTACGCATCAATTCTTGCTTCATGGTCTCGTTCCACAACCCAAGCTCTACTAGGTCACGTAGTAAATGTTTGTTTACCACAATGAATTCGCCTGAAAGTACTCTTCTTGTGTAAATATTAGATGTGTAAGGTTCAAATGCTTCGTTATTACCTAAAATTTGAGATGTTGAAGCAGTTGGCATAGGCGCAACTAATAACGAGTTACGAACACCGTGTTCCATCACTTCTTTACGTAAAGAAGCCCAATCCCAACGACCCGACAATTCCTCATCTTTCATTCCCCACAAATTGTATTGGAATTCCCCTTGAGACATTGGCGACCCTTTAAATGAAGAATACGGCCCTTCTTCTTTGGCCAGCTCCATAGAAGCGGTTACAGCAGCAAAGTATAATGTTTCAAAAATCTCTTGATTCAGTTTTTTAGCAGCATCAGATGTAAAAGGCAAACGCAACATGATAAAAGCATCCGCCAATCCTTGCACACCAAGACCAATTGGTCTGTGGCGCATATTTGAATTTTCTGCCTCTTTTACTGGATAGTAATTCCTGTCAATAACTTTATTTAAGTTTCTTGTTACTCGTTTAGTAACGGTATAAAGCGAATCATGATCAAATTTATCATTATCAACAAACATTGGTAATGAAAGTGAAGCTAAGTTACAAACCGCTACCTCATCAGGAGAAGTGTACTCCATGATTTCGGTGCACAAGTTAGACGAACGAATCGTTCCTAAATTTTTTTGGTTTGACTTACGGTTAACCGCATCCTTATATAGCATGTATGGTGTTCCAGTTTCAATTTGAGATTCTAGAATTTTTTCCCACAACTCATGTGCTTTGATCGTTTTTCTTCCTTTACCGGCTTTTTCATAGTCAGTGTACATTTTTTCAAATTCCTCACCGTAAACGTCATACAATCCAGGGCATTCGTTAGGACACATTAAAGTCCAATTCCCATCTTCCTGAACGCGTTTCATGAATAAATCTGAAGTCCACATCGCAAAGAATAAGTCTCTAGCCCGCATTTCCTCTTTCCCTGTATTCTTTTTCAAGTCTAAGAAATCAAAGATATCTGCATGCCAAGTTTCGATATAAATAGCAAAACTTCCTTTACGTTTTCCACCACCTTGATCTACATAACGAGCCGTATCATTAAAGACTCTCAACATAGGAACAATCCCGTTTGAAGTTCCATTAGTTCCACGAATATAAGAACCTGTTGCACGTACATTGTGAATAGAAAGTCCTACTCCACCTGCTGATTGCGATATTTTTGCTGTTTGTTTCAAAGTATCGTAAATCCCGTCAATACTATCGTCTTGCATTGCTAAAAGGAAGCAAGAAGACATTTGAGGTTTTGGCGTTCCTGAGTTGAATAAGGTAGGCGTAGCGTGGGTAAAGAACTTTTTAGACATTAGGTCATAGGTTTCTAAAACCGACTCTAAATCATCCAAGTGAATCCCTACAGAAACACGCATTAACATATGTTGGGGTCTCTCTACAATTTTCCCGTTTATCTTAAGCAGATAAGACCGTTCTAATGTTTTGAAACCAAAATAATCGTAGTTAAAATCCCTATTATATATGATATGGGAATCAAGAAATTCAGCATTCTCCTGAATCACTTTATGCACTTCTTCCGAAAGTAATGGCGCTTCTTGGCCATTTCTTGGATTTACATAATGAAACATTTCGTTCATCGTTTCCGAGAACAATTTGGTAGTATTTGAATGTAAGTTTGAAATTGCTATGCGAGCAGCTAATTGTGCATAATCTGGATGTGCAATAGTCATAGATGCGGCAGTTTCGGCAGCAAGACTATCCAATTCAGAGGTCGAAACACCGTCATACAAGCCTTCAATCACGCGCATCGCCACTTTTACCGGATCAACTAATTCGTTGAGACCGTAACACAGTTTTTTTATTCTATCAGTAATCTTATCAAACATTACAGGCTCCTTATGGCCATCTCTCTTTACTACATACATAAGTTTACTTTTTTAGTTATTAAAATAATTTAAATCTTGAAAAGTGAATTTCAATTTTCAAACACTGTATTTTCTTTATTTGTGCTGATTTTAGTTTCAGCAGCTATTCCCGCTATCCGCTACAATCTTTGTATTCCTGAGCTTATGTCAGAAACCTGAAACAAGCTCAGGAATGCAAAGGATTTCCACTTCTATCGGGGCTAAGCTAATCTCCAAATTGGCTTTTTATGAACCAATAGTTCCATGAGCTCAACTGTTTTTGTTTTAATTTGTAGTCGATCTAAAAATCGGCGTCAAATGAAATTTTTTGGGATCCTTCCTCGGCTTTCATCACTCCCGCTTTTTGATATTCTGCCACTTTCTTTTCAAAGAAATTTGTTTTGCCTTGCAACGAAATCATATCCATAAAATCAAAAGGGTTCGTAGTATTGAATTCTCTTTCGCAACCTAATTCCACTAACAATCTATCAGCGACAAACTCTAAATATTGTGTCATCAAAACTGCATTCATACCAATCAAACTTACCGGAAGTGATTCCGTAATAAACTCTCTTTCGATATTTAAAGCATCAACAATTATACTTCTGATTCTTTCTTTAGGTACCTTATTTATTAAGTGGTGGTTGTGCAAATGCACTGCAAAATCACAATGAACTCCTTCGTCGCGAGAAATTAATTCATTTGAGAATGTAAGTCCCGGCATTAATCCACGTTTTTTCAACCAATAAATAGAGCAAAAAGCTCCCGAAAAGAAAATCCCTTCCACGGCCGCAAAAGCAATCAGTCTTTCAGCAAATGAATCTGATTCGATCCACTGTAGAGCCCAGTCCGCTTTTTTCTTGATCGCTGGAAAAACTTCCAAGGCATTGAACAATTGATCTTTTTCAGCATCATCTTTCACATAAGTGTCAATCAACAATGAGTAAGTCTCACTGTGTATGTTTTCCATCATGATCTGAAAGCCATAAAAGAATTTCGCCTCAGCATATTGCACTTCATTTACGAAGTTTTCAGCTAAGTTCTCGTTTACAATCCCATCTGACGCTGCAAAAAACGCTAGAATGTGTTTAACGAAATATCTTTCATCATCATTCAATTTATTATTCCAGTCATTTAAATCCTGAGATAAATCGATTTCCTCAGCAGTCCAGAAACTAGCTTCCATTTTCTTATACCACTCCCAAATATCATGGTGTTTGATAGGAAATATTACGAAACGATTTTTATTTTCTTGTAAAATTGGTTCAATTTGCGACATTGCTGTTGTTTTTTTTTTGAAATTTTAACGAAATTTTTTGTGTTCTGTGGATTACAAAGATTGTAAAATATTGCGGTAATAAAAAGCCAAACTTATCCACAATCGGCGATAGTTTTTAACAAAACGGAAAAAATAGTAGGATTTTAACCAACATATAAGCTGTTGAAAATCAGTATTTTGTATTTTTGAAAACTAAGTAAAGCACCGTAAAATATAGGTTTTTTAAAAATATTGAATATAAAATTATCTATAAGTGGATGTTTATTTTTTCATCTCTTGGGCTACTTTTTCAAGTTCCATATACCAGTCTTCACCAAATTTCCTAATCAGTGCTTCTTTAACAAATTTATATACGGGAACTTCCAATTCCTGCCCTAAAGAACAGGCTGGATCACAAATGTCCCATTTGTCATAATTAACTGCAGCAAACTCCGTAAAATCTTTTACACGAATTGGGTACAAATGACAAGAAACAGGTTTTTTCCAGTCAATTGCCCCTTGGTTGTAGGCTTGTTCTATACCACACAAAGCTGTTTTTCCATCAAAAATAGAGTAGGCACAATCTTTATTATCAATAAGCGGTGTTTCAAACTCCCCATCCGTTCCTTTTACCCAAGATCCCTGAGCTTCGATTGCTGCGATTCCTTGCTTGCGAAGGAATGGTTTTACTTTCGGATATATTTCTTCCATGATTTTAGTTTCCTCTACACTTAGTGGTGCTCCGGCATCGCCATCTACACAACAAGCCCCTTTACAGGCTGATAGATTACAAACAAAATCTTTATTTAATATGTCTTCTGAGACGATGGTTTTTCCTAATTGAAACATTGCTATTGGTACTGTGATTATAAAGCACAAAGATAGTCAAACTAAGATAAAACGTCCTGATTAAATATTGGTTTTAACACAACCATAATACAAAATGCAAACGAGTTCGTTTAAAAAAATGAATGTGATAAAACCTTAAATTAGAATACTTAATAAACAGCTAATTACGTCCACATTTCATTGAATCGTTTACCTTTGCAAAAAATTAAAAAATGATATCACAAATAGACCTAAGAGAGATTGTTACAGTTGGAATGGTACTTTTTGCTGTAATTGATATTTTAGGAAGCATACCTATTATTGTTGATTTGAGAAGTAAAGTAGGACACATCCAGTCTGAAAAAGCTAGTATTGTAGCCATGATCATAATGGTCCTGTTTCTTTTCATTGGAGAGGAATTGTTAAACATAATTGGAATTGACGTAAATTCTTTTGCAGTTGCCGGAGCTTTTGTTCTGTTTTTCCTAGCGCTGGAAATGATTTTGGGTATTCGCCTATATAAAGAAGAAGAGTCTGAAACAGCTTCTATTGTTCCAATCGCTTTTCCTTTAATTGCTGGAGCAGGAACAATGACAACCTTGCTATCATTAAAATCGCAATACCATACTGTCAATATAATTATTGCCATCCTACTTAATATGATTTTAGTTTACCTTGTCTTAAAATCATCTTCGAAAATTGAAAAAATGCTTGGATCTTCAGGATTAGGGATCATCCGAAAGGTTTTTGGAGTTATATTACTTGCAATCGCTGTTAAATTATTCGCAGCTAATGTTAAAGGTTTGTTTGTCTAATATATTTTTTTATAGATTTGTCCAATAATATAGTCTGTAGAATAATCTGACTTTTGTCTAGATCCATTTTTTAAAAAAGGATTCCGAAATTCACTTTTAACATACAGCAAAAAAATAACCTTATGAAAATATTCACCAACATCTTAGTATTTCTGGCATTGGCGCTTATTATCTTTAATATCACTTTGTTAGACTTCAAACATCCATTTCAAGGGGATAGCGTAGTTGCTTTTATTGGAATTGCTGCATCATTTTGCGCAGTGTTAATCCTGCTAATCTTTAGAATGTCCAAGAAAATCGAAGAAAAACTGAAGGACTAATTACAACTCTTTTTTGATTTTTTAATTATCGGGGAGGGATTTCTTCTGTTTCATACCCGCTTATACTGGACCTTTACAAAACAAAGCTTTTGTCACCAAAAAAAATGGAATATTTACGATCAATAAACACACCTAACCTACAGAAGTTTGTTTTAGAGAATCCATTTTAGAGCGCTTGCACCGTAGTTCTGAACTGTTAAAGGACAGCACTTGCATAATGCTTTCGAGCAGCTTAGGCAAATCCCAAACGAAAGAGCGCTTAAAAACAGAAAGTGGTTTTCCTGAATTTACCATGCACAAGAATGGATCTAATCTAAAATAATCGCTCTGAGTATTGCTGCTTTATGTGCATTTTCCATTGAAGGACACAGGCAATAGAATGAAGCCCCAACAAAAATCAATACGGGAGAAGCAAAGTGTACAATAGCGAAAGCTAGACCACAAAGTGGCTGAATGAGGACATTACTCCTGTAGTCTTAACGAGTCAACTGACAAGTACGATCTGGAGGTCGGGCAGCTGTCGTCAAAGAAACTCTTGTTTTACTTAATGATTCTACTTAAAAGCCTTGCTGAAGAAAGCATTAGAAAAATAGAAGCTCTTGTATTAGAAAATTAATGCTAGATTTACCTTTTTATAAATCAACGCTATGTTTTCATTTCTACTTGGGTTAATTAGACTAATCATTTTTATTCTATATGTTTCTATTTTTTCATTAAGCTTTTATTTGGTAAGTTTTTTTTGGAACGAAGACACTACAAGACGAAACGCTCTTTTACTTCGTGATTTTATACTAAAAATAACAAATCGAATTTTAGGCATTCGCAGTATTACATATGGGGAGCTGCCCAAAGTTCAAGGATTAATCATTGCTAATCATCGTTCTTATTTCGATCCAATACTCATTGTTACCCATCTCAATGCTTTTCCTGTAGGCAAGAAAGAAGTAGCATCCTGGCCTGTTATCGGTTATCTTTGTAAAATATCGGGCGTTGTTTTCGTAGATAGAAAATGTCAAGATAGCAGACAAAAGACCTGTGAAGGGATAAAAGATATAATCAATAACGGTAACTCCGTAATAAACTTCCCTGAAGGTACAACTCATGTTTTACCAACGACAGTAGCATTTAATTACGGTTCGTTTAGAACTGCTACCCAAATAAAAGCAGCAATCATACCTGTTGCTATTGATTATAAAGTAATATCAGACGCCTTTGTAAATGACGACACCTTTATCCCCCATTTTTTAAAATGTTTTGGAAAACAGACTACCGAAATAAAAATCACTTATTTCCCTCCACTATATTCTGCAGATGCAGAATATTTATTAAAGACTTCTAAAGACATGATTGACAAAGAACTTATTCGTTTTAGGAAAGACTGGGATAATGAAAAATAAAAAATATTTTTAATACCCTACCTTTTAGCTTTTGTTATTTAATATCGCTTTAATCATTGCGTCTTCCTTTAAGAGAATTTCATAATACTTATCTTCTCCATATAACTGTCGGGCGAACTCGGCCATGAGGTACCGCTTCACCATTGTCTTACTACTTGTCAACTTTATGTTTAATCCGTTTTTATTTAGCTGTTCCTGAAAATGCTTAAAATATAAATTGGTAGCATTCATTTTAGAAACAAAACCTTCAAATGAAAGCTTTTTAAAAACACTTCTATCACTGTCCAATTCTTCAAAAACAAAATTACCAACAATACCAGATTGCATTAAATAAAGGACATTTTCATTACCGTCTTCTGCTCCAAGCGGTATAAAAATATCGGGGACGATGCCTCCACCTCCATATACAATTTTTCCTTTTGGGGTTTTGTATTTCAAGCTATCCACTAATTTTATACTATCTTTTTCATAAAGCTCTCCTTTTTCAAAACGAGATTCTGATTCTTTAAAATATTCTTCATTTCCGTTGGAATAGGGTTTTTGAATGGATCGCCCTGTAGGCGTATAATATCTAGCAACGGTCAATCGCACTGCAGAGCCATCAGCAAAATCCATTTCTCGTTGCACAAGCCCTTTGCCAAAAGAACGACGACCCACAATAGTTCCTCTATCATTATCCTGAATGGCACCAGCAAGAATTTCGCTAGCAGACGCACTATTTTCATTGATTAAAACAAACACCCCCCCGTTCTCGAAATCACCTTTTTTAGTAGCAAAGGTCTTTTTTATGTTGCCACTTTTGTTTTTGGTAAAAACGATTAATTTTTCGTCTTTTAAAAACTCATCAGCAATGTCAATGGCTTCTTCCATATAACCACCCCCATTATCTCTAAGGTCAATAACGAGTACTTTAGCCCCCTCTTTTTTTAATTTGGCTAGCCCTGTCTTAAACTCTTCAAATGTCGTCTCGGCAAATCGGTTGATTTTTAGGTACCCGGTGACGTCATCTAGCATCACCGCAACATCCAAGCTTTTTAAAGGAATAACATCCCTTTTAACTTTTACTTTTATTCTTTTCCGTTCTGATTTTCTGTAAATAGTTAGTTCAACAACAGAGCCTTGTTCTCCTTTTAACTGAGAAAACAAACTATCGCTAGGTAACTTACGTCCAAAAAGCCTCGTCTTTCCCGCATATAAAATTCTGTCACCTGACTTAATCCCCGCTCTTGCAGAAGGACCGTTTTCAACTGGTTTTATAATCGCTACAGAATCATTGTACATATAAAAATTAACTCCAATTCCCACAAAATCACCTTTCATATTTTCAGCAACTTGCGCTTGCTCACTTGGCGGCATGTAAACAGAATGAGGATCTAGTTGGCCTAAAATATTATCGACCGTTATGTTTACAATAGAATCCGTATTAACATCATCTACATATTCATTATCGATAAAGTCAATCAGTTTACTGAGTTTTGTTTTTGAAGTATTATTTGCTGAAAAGTAATTTTCATTAGACGAGCTCAAAAGCACCCCTAGAAAAACCCCTAGAACAAGAGTCATTACAAGTAGTAAAGAAAGGTATTTAATATTCTTTTTCATTTATTCTTCTAACGCTGAAATGTGCTCAACAATCACTCCCGCTTTTTTTAAAAACTGAATTCCGGAATCATCACGATATCCCTTGTGATACACCACTCTTTTTATCCCGGATTGGTGTATTAATTTACTACATTCTTTGCATGGTGAAAGAGTGATATACAAAGTTGCCCCTTCACAAGACTGAGTGGATCTAGCTACTTTTAGTATTGCATTCGCCTCCGCATGTAAAACATCCCAACGCGTTAACCCTTCTTCATCCTCACAGCAGTTTTCAAAGCCAGAAGGCGTACCGTTATAACCATCCGAAATTATCATTCGATCACGGACAATTATCGCTCCTACCTGTCTCCGTTTGCAATATGATAAAAGCCCCCATTCTGTGGCAATTCTAAGGTACGCTTTGTCGTATTTATTCAATTTTTTTGTCTCCATTTCTATCTTATCCAAATTTCATTTCCTATTACCATTGGCAAAACCACCCCTATAACAAACGCCGAAAAAACCAAAACCCAATCCCTTCTTGAGAATCTAAAAACGGTCTGTACAATATACGACAAAATCAAAACAATAAAAACCACAACAATTTGCGCAGCTTCAATTCCTAATGCAAATTCAGACAAAGGCAATACTTTAGATAAAGCACTTCCGCCTAGAATGGATTTGAAGTAGTTTGAAAAACCCAATCCATGTATTATACCAAAAAACAGGGTAATAAAAAAAATCAAATTCAACCCCTCTTTTTTATTTGATTTACCTGCGGTTAGGAGGTTATAAAATGCGGTTATCAAAATAGTTATCGGGATTAATAATTCTACCACGCTCACTTTGATCGCTATAATCTCAAAAACAGAAAGCACTAAAGCCATTGTATGACCTATCGTAAAAAGCGAAACTAAAAGTACTATTCTCTTCCAGTCTTTGAAAGAAAATGGAATAGCCAATGCGATTAAGAACAGAACATGATCATAAGAATGTACGTCTAAAACATGCTTTAATCCTATTTGAAAATAAATCCAAAACTGTGACATAGGCTAAAATAATTAAATTGATAAAGGGATTGTAAACTTACGATTAATTTTGAAAATGACTGAATTGAACCCGCAAATCATCTACAATTTCATTAAAAATAATGGTACTCAAAGAAAATCTAAAAAGAAAATTAATATTTTAAAAATTGAATTATCTTTGCTACATATAAATAAAAAATTAACTATGTCATTTTCAGATTTATTTGATAGCGAATTCAAACAAAGGAATAAAGGTCACTTTTCTTCTATTGTAAGGTTAGCATTAGCAGACGGGTTTTTTGCCCCAGAAGAAAAAGAATTTTTAGACAAATTAGCTATTCGACTAGAAATTTCTCTAGAAGAATATGAAGAAATTCTAGAAAACCCCACAAAGTACCCAATCAACCCTCCTTACTTAAATTCTAGGAGAATTGAGCGTCTGTATGATTTGGCTCGAATTGTCAATATCGACCATCACCTTGGTGACAATCAGGAAATTATGTTAAAAAAACTTTGTTTAGGCATTGGTTTTACATTAGAAAACGTAGATGCAGTTGTCTCTAAAGCTCTTTCATTAGCAGACGAAAAAGCAGATCTAGATACTTTTCAAGTAGAAATAGAAAAGGTAGAAAAATAGAATTAATAAAAACAAAGAAAGCTTCCGTAGTTAACGGAAGCTTTTTTTATGCTTTTTAGTATTTGCTTAATTTCGCCTCATACATAAATTCTTCTGCTTTCTCTACCATGTTATAACTACCACAGAAAAACGGCACACGTTCATGTAGTTCTGTTGGTTTAATTTCCATTATTCTTCCAAAACCATCAGACGCTTTTCCTCCGGCCTGCTCTACAATGAAAGCCATTGGGTTGCATTCGTACAACAATCGTAGCTTTCCCTTTGGCGATTTAGAACTTGTTGGATAAATATAAATTCCTCCTTTTATCATATTTCTATGAATGTCAGAGACTAGACTCCCTATATAACGAGAAGTATACGGTCTGTCACCTTCTTCTGATTGACAGTATTTGAGATAATTTTTAACACCTTGAGGAAAATGAATATAGTTACCCTCATTAATAGAGTAAATGGTCCCGTCTTCGGAAAACTTCATGTTTGGGTGTGACAAATAAAAGGTTCCGATTGCCGGATTTAACGTAAAACCGTTTACTCCATAACCTGTCGTATAAACAATCATAGTCGATGTACCGTAAATCACATATCCTGCGGCAACTTGATTTGTACCTGGCTGCAAGAAATCTTCAATTGTAACTGGAGTTCCTTCTGGAGTTATTCTTCTATAAACAGAGAAAATGGTCCCAACAGAAACGTTTACGTCAATATTTGAGGAACCGTCTAGAGGATCCATCAAAACGACATACTTATTGTTATGACTGTTATCGCTGCCCTGTACAGTTATAAAATCGTCATTTTCCTCAGAAGCAATCCCACATACAATTTCACGGTTTATTAAAGTTTGAATAAAAACATCATTAGCGTAAACGTCCATTTTTTGCTGATCTTCTCCTTGAATGTTTTGCTCTCCTGCCGATCCCACTATGTCAACTAATCCGGCTTTGTTCACCTTATAATTGACCACCTTAGCTGCTAATCTGATTGAATTAATAATTCTTGATAATTCGCCAGACGAATATTGAAAGGCATTCTGGTTTTCAATGATAAATTCCCCTAAGGTCTTGTTGCGTTCTTCCATTACGAAATCGTTGTAGTTAGTTTAAGGTCACAAATATCGCTAATTTTGTGAAAATGGATTCAATAAAATTTACTTAGTTTGGCAGTATTGTATATTTGCTTATAAAAATAACTAGATTAGGAGTTGAAAAGCTCTATTTTGAGCATTTAAACCTTTAAAATTAGATTATATGAATATTAGAAGAGGGAAAGCAGAGGACATGACCGCAGTTTTAGAATTAATTCAAGAATTGGCGGATTATGAAAAAGAGCCCGATGCGGTTTTAGTAACAGTAGATGACTTGGTTCGGGACGGTTTTGGTTCCAATCCATTATTTCATGTTTTTGTAGCAGAAGTTGAATCAGAAATCGTAGGAATTGCATTGTATTATTATCGATATTCCACCTGGAAGGGAAAAATAATTCATCTTGAAGATTTAGTGGTAAAGCAAAAGATGAGAGGTACAGGACTAGGCTATGCTTTATATTCTGAAATCATCAAACAAGGCAAACGGGACAATGTCCTCAGAATTGATTGGCATGTCCTTGACTGGAATACTCCCGCAATTGAATTCTACGAAAAATCAGGCGCAAAAGTACTTAAAAACTGGTATCTGGCACAAATGGATGAGGAAGGAATCAATTATTTTGTAGATAATAGATTGAAATAAAGTTACAATATCATTTGCTTAAAAAATATGAGAGTATTCAAATTTGGAGGAGCATCTGTAAAAGATGCCGACGCGATTAGAAACGTTTACGAGGTTTTACAAAAAGTAGGTTTTGAGGATGTGCTCTTGGTAGTTTCGGCTATGGGGAAAACAACTAATGCTCTTGAAGCGGTCATCAAGGACTATTTTGACAAATCGGCCTCATTGCAATCCTCCGTTCAGGAAGTCAAAAAATACCATAACCAAATCTTATTGGATTTATTTGAAAACGAAAACAATCCGGCTTTCGTAGCGGTAAAGTCTCATTTTTCGGATTTAGAATATTTTTTGGCCCATAACAAATCCCCAAACTATGATTTTGTTTACGATCAAATCGTGAGTTTTGGAGAATTAATTTCTACAACTATTTTGAGTCATTTCATGAACTACATGAATATCAAAACACAGTGGGTTGATGTTCGTGATTTCATCAAAACGAACTCAAACTATAGAGACGCCGAAGTTGATTGGGACTTAACGCAAAAAAACATTTCAAAAAATATACAAAGAAAAGTTTTAAACATTACTCAAGGATTCTTAGGTTCTAACGAAGATAATTTTACAACCACCTTAGGTCGTGAAGGTTCTGACTATACTGCCGCCATATTTGCTTATTGCTTGAATGCAGAAAGTGTAACAATCTGGAAAGATGTACCCGGAGTCATGAATGCAGATCCAAGATACTTTGAAAATGCAAGTTTACTGAATCAGATTTCTTATCGCGAGGCGATAGAACTAGCCTTTTATGGCGCAACCGTTATACATCCAAAAACATTACAACCTTTACAAAAAAAGGAAATTCCATTGTATGTTAAATCATTTATCAATCCTTTATTAAAAGGAACAAGCGTTTCTAAAGGCGTTGCATTAGAGCCTCATTTACCTTGCTTTATAGTCAAAAGAAACCAATTATTGATTTCTCTTTCATCAATTGATTTCTCTTTCATAATGGAAGAGAATATCAGTGAAATCTTCGCTTTGTTTCATGAATTCAAAATTAAGGTAAATTTAATTCAGAACACCGCAATTAGTTTTGCAGTATGTGTAGAAGATAAATTTGATAACTTTAAAAGTTTGAACACCATATTATCAAAAAAATTCAAAGTTGACTTTAGCGAGAATGTTACTTTATATACCATTAGACATTTTAATGATACGGCGACACAAACAGTTGAACAAGGTAAAAAAGTGATTTTAAAACAAGTCAGCACGGAAACCATGCAAATCGTAACTAGTGATGACAAATAATAAAACTTTAATCGTTATTGTATCACAATCGCAATCAATAATATAGAATACACTACTTTTGAGATATAGAAATTTTTTTCTTTATGGTCAAAAAGCTATTGCTATTAGCGATGATTACTTGTTTTTCTGGGTTGCAAGCCCAAGAGAATAAATCGTTATACAAAACAAAAAAAATTCCTGTTTCCAAGGACAGCATCCACCTTGAAAACGAAAGTCTCAATTCTAGTTTTTTTAATTTGCTTGATGCTAATAACAATACTATTGACCCATCTCTTTATAAGGTTGACTTTGAAAATGGAACATTCATTCTAAATGGAAACTTTGCCCTAACTTCAGATTCACTAACAGTCAAATACCTAAAGTTTCCTGATTTCTTAACGAAAAATTACCAAACTTACGATCCTAGCCGAATCGTCAGCACTGACATTAATGAAGAAAAGCTCTATAAAATCGATGTAAACCCTACGCAAAAAAACATACCGTTTGACGGACTAAGCACTTCAGGAAGCATTACGCGGGGCGTTACGATAGGCAACAACCAAAACACAGTATTAAACTCAAATCTAGACTTACAAATCACCGGCAAGTTATCCGAAAAAGTGAGTCTGCGCGCTTCTTTACAAGACAGTAACATTCCATTACAGGATGGAGGCTACTCTCAAAAATTAGATCAGTTTGATAATGTTTTCATGGAACTTTTCAGCGACAAATGGAGCCTTCGGGCAGGGGATGTGTTTCTTGAAAATCATAAAACCGAATTTCTAAATTTTAATAAAAAGGTACAAGGGCTTTCCGCAAATTTCACTTTAGGAAACGATAAAAACAAAACCGAGGTCTTTGCGGCAGCGGCTTTAGTAAGAGGCCAATACGCAAAGAGCAATTTCACTGGGATTGAAGGTAACCAGGGTCCATACAAATTAAAAGGGACAAATGGCGAATTGTACGTCCTAGTCATATCTGGTTCTGAACGAGTGTACGTAAATGGCCTTCTTTTAAAAAGAGGAGAAAACAACGATTATACAATCGACTATAACGCCGGAGAAATTACATTCACTCCACTGTTTACAATCACCTCCGAAATGCGAATTGCGATAGAATATCAATACTCGGATAGAAATTATACCCGCTTTGTAAGCTACGCCGGAGCCACTCATAAAAATGAAACATGGAGTTTTGGGAGTTACCTATATTCTGAAAATGATATAAAAAACCAACCACTCCAACAAAGTCTTACTGAAGAACAAGCACAAATTTTAGTACGTGCTGGCGACAATCCGGAATTAATGGTAGCGCCTTCAGCATACCTGGATTCCTATTCTGACAATAAGGTGTTGTATAAAAAAACTATTATTAACGCCGTTGAAGTTTTTGAATATTCTAATGACTCACAACAAGAACTGTTCAATGTCCGCTTTACTCCAATTGGATCTGAAAAAGGCAATTACATCCTGAAAAACGCTTCTGGCATCACTCGCATATATGAATATGTCGAACCCATCAACGGAATTCCGCAAGGAGGTTATGAACCCATTATTCAATTGGTTTCTCCTACGAAAATTCAAATAGCCACATTTTTAGGAAGATATAGTCCCTCAGAAAAATCAGCCGTTAATTTTGAAATGGGAATCAGTAATAATGATAAGAATCTTTTCTCTACTAGTGATGACTCTGACAACCACGGTTTAAGTGGTAAAATAAACCTAAAACAACGGCTTTTATCGGCAAAATGGAATGTTGATGCATTTGCGAATTATCAATTTACCCAAAAGGAATTCACATCAGTTGAACGCGTATACACCATCGAGTTTAACAGGGATTGGAATCTGGGAACAACGGCTGTTGGAAATCAAAGTTTATTAGTGTCTGGGCTCAATTTCAACCTAAATAAAAGAATTGATTCAGCAAATAAGGGATTGATAACCTACCAATTTGAAAACCTAGCATTTTCAGATAGTTTTTCGGGCAACAGGCACATTATAAATGGCCGATACACTACTAAAGACTGGCTCTTTCAAAACCGAGGCAGTTACTTGAAAAGCGACGGACCGGTAACTTCTTCAAAATTCCTTCGGAATGAATCTCAGATTAAGTATCATTTTACTAAAAACTGGATTGGCACTAGCCAACGGCTTGAAGATAACCAAGAAAAAAATAAATCCACAAAACAATTGTCCAGTTTAAGCCAGCGCTTTTCCGAATATGGGTTTTTCGCAGGTCGGGGAGATAGTACGAATGTCTATGTAGAAATGGGATTTTTGAAAAGAAACAATGACAGCATACAGAGTGGATTATTACAAAGGGTAAACAGCTCACAAACCTATTTCTTGAAATCGAAATTAATCCAAACAAGCAAAAGCGATTTATCCGTTTACTCTAATTATAGGGTTCTTGATTTTGCCGACTCTTCAAAAAAAAATGAACCTTCTCTAAATTCTAGAATCGTGTACAACGATCGTTTTTTCAATCAACTAATTCAAGGAACAACTGCCTACGAAAATAACTCTGGAACGCTACCTCAACAAGAATTCACTTATATAGAGGTTCCTGCTGGACAGGGAGTTTACACCTGGAATGACTACAACAACAATGGAATTCAGGAATTACAAGAATTTGAAGTAGCTCCGTTTATTGATCAGGCTACCTTCATTAGAATCTATTTGCCCAATCGAGTGTACATTAAAACACATCAAACTAAATTCTCCCAGTCTTTAATTTTAAATCCTAATCAGTGGCAAAATGAGACTGGGTTAAAAAAAATAGCTTCTTTTTTTTACAATCAAACTTCTTTTATCATCGATCGAAAAACAAAAAACGAAGGCAACAATTTCGAACTAAATCCATTTTCTACCTCAAAGGAGAATGTGTTGGGCCTTAGCTCCAGTTTCAGAAACAGCTTGTTTTACAATCGCGGAAAGCAAAACCATTCAGTTACCTATTCCTATTTACAAAACCGTATAAAAAACTTGCTTTCCATAGGGTCACAGGAATCCGACAATAGCTCCCACCAAACACAGTATTCCCATTTGTACAAGAAAAGCTGGTTGTTGAGTGTTTTTGGAAAAACAATCCAAACGTCTCTGTTATCTGAAAACTTTCCTGAAAAAAACTACACTATAAAAGGCTATCAATTGGCCCCAAAAATCAGTTACCTATTTTCAAAAAACACCAGTTGGGATTTGTTTTACGAGCTACAAAACAAGCAGAACAAAATAGGCGAATTAGAAACCCTGCTTCAAAGTCGTTTTGGAACTTCATTCACCTATGCAGGGAATAACAAACTCATTATGAACGGAGAGCTTTCATTTTATCAAAACAAATTTAATGGTAATGAATACTCCCCTGTTGGTTTCCAAATGCTAGAAGGTCTACAAACTGGCGAAAACCTGACCTGGAGATTCCTAGTTCAGAAGAACATCACACAATTTCTAGACATTAACCTAAATTATCAGGGACGCAAGAGTGAGTCAACTCAAACCATTCATACTGGAAACGTCCAGTTAAGAGCTTATTTTTAAAAAAAACCATACCTCATTCAATACACATTGTACGACAATAACTTAATCGTTTGGTAATCCAGCTTGTGTATTTACAAATCGTATGTTTATGTAACTTGCACGAAAAAGAATACTACCTATGTTACAAGACGCCAACCAAGACAATAAAACTATTTTGATTGCGCCACTGAACTGGGGTTTGGGTCATGCGACGCGTTGTATTCCTATCATAAAAGCATTACAACAAAATAATCACATCCCTATAATTGCTTCAGATGGTATTGCACTTGCATTATTACGCAAAGAATTTCCTTATTTAAAATTTCTAGAACTACCATCTTACCATATAGAATATGCTAAAAACGGTAGACATTTCAAATGGAAATTGATAAAAAACTTACCAAAAATGATTAAGGCAGTTTTACACGAGAAACAATTAGTAAAAACTTGGGTTAGTCAACATGGTATAGATGGAATAATATCAGACAATCGGCTAGGTGTTTTTAGTAAAAGCATCCCCTCTGTATTTATCACTCACCAACTGCAAGTAATGACCGGAAGCACTACTTGGCTAACTAGTAAACTACATCAAAATATTATAAAGAAATACTCAGAATGCTGGGTTCCCGATACTGAAACTGATCGAAGTTTAGCTGGAGAACTTAGCCATATAAAAAAGTCTTCTTTAAAACTGAAATACATTGGCCCATTAAGTCGAATGCAAAAAAAAGATTCTCCTAAGAAATATGACCTGATGATTATTCTGTCAGGACCAGAACCACAACGAGGAATATTGGAGGAAAAGCTAAAAACCGAAGTACAAAAATTCAAAGGCAATGTAGTTTTTATTAAAGGACTAGTGCAGGCAGATCAAGTCAAGGAACAAATTGATAAGATTTGCTATTATAATTTCATGAATAGCCGCCAGCTCGAACAAACATTTAACGAAAGTGATATTGTCCTATGTAGATCAGGATACACCACTATTATGGATTTAGCAAAACTAGGAAAAAAAGCCTTTTTTATACCTACCCCTGGACAATACGAACAGATGTATTTAGCAAAAAAATTGAAAAAAGAAGGTTTGGTACCGTACGCAGATCAAGACAATTTTTCAATTGAAAACTTGTCAGAGGTTCAGTCTTATGCAGGATTGAAATCTTTCAATCCTGCAATCGAGTGGAAAAATCTGTTTAATATCTTCGAAAGTTAATAATGGTTCTTTTTTAATACGTACAACTAATTTTCGCTCTAAAATGAATACGTAAATCCGCTTTAAATTATCCTTATAGGAGTAAGTAATTATTTTTTATCTCTAACTTTTTAATGCTTACTCTTCTTTGCATTAATCATAAACAGGTAGATTCTGCACTATTTGTAAAATGATATGCAATTCTATCGAATTGTTTCATTACCATAATTAATTAGTTATTTATAATGCGCAAAACGCTTCTGTATCTTAAGATTTGTTATAAATACAAGCTTTTTAGGTCTTAACACCAATCAAAAACCGCACTAATGGAGGACAACTATCTGATTAATAATGGCATAAAAAACAGCCTAATCCCAGTAATAAGGATGTTTGTAAGCTGTATATATGATTTAAAATATTTTAGTTACAATTTAGTAACTTTTGAATTGGCATGGACATTAAATTCGTTGAATAACTCGAGTAAACTCATCGTCGCTTTTATCAAGTCGTTAGTTTCTAGAAGCAAGGCAAAATAAAGCTTACTATTTTTCGGGCTTGTTTCTACGGTTCTAATCCTTCCAATTTGCTTTTGAATCAAACTGGAAACTAACTCTAAAAGCTCATTTCTTCCTTCGACAAGATTGCTAATATCGTCAAAAGTGTTGTCGCTAAAAACAACTTCTATCTTATCAAAAAGGGCCATTAATTCATTATCTACCTTTTTAAGGTCTCTAATCTGATTGAATTTTAGTTGCTTATGATTGTTATCAATATGGTTGTAACTGTTTTGGCTTATAAGGACAAGTGACTGGATCATATCCTGCAAATACCCTAGAATCATAATGTAAAACATACTAGCTTCGACAGAGGTTTCATCCAAATTTTTAATGAAATAGTAGACATTAGTCTTCAATTCATCCACTTCTTTCTCGAGTTTTTTTAGAACTTTTTTATTTTCCTTTAGCTTACCTAAATCCTGCAGTCCTAAATTATCAATGACATTACTGTATATTTCGTTGGCACTACGAATAACATGTGAAATCTGAGCCGAGCTTTCATTAATAACTTCATTAATTGTTACAATATCTTCCCGCTTTAGAAGCATTAGTTCCTGTACTTCTTTCTCTTTCTTAGTATATTTTTTTGCACTACGGTATAAAATAATCCCCAAAGAAACCAAGAGTCCCACAAAAGCAAAAACCTCTCCTACTTTTAGTAAAAAAGCAATAATAAAGGCAGATATAAAGGCAATAATGGCCGTAAAAAACCAACCGCCAATAACATTAAAAACACCAGCGATACGATAAACTGCGCTTTCTCTATCCCATGCTCTATCAGCAAACGAAGATCCCATAGCCACCATAAACGTAACGTAGGTGGTAGAAAGCGGTAATTTCAATGAAGTACCAATAGATATTAAAATACTGGCTACCATCAGATTGACGGCCGCACGGATCATATCAAAAGCAGGTTCCTCTTTCTTCTTTTTCCCTTTTAATTCGGGCTTTTCAAATTGTTTGTCAATTCTGATCTGAATGGCCTTAGGTAAAACATAATTAAGCCATTGACCCACATATACACTTGATCTAACCACCGATTTAGATAAAGCATTCGACGAAAAACGCTCTGATCCCTCATCTTGCCTAGACAAATTGACTTCGGTTTCAATAACATTTTTTGCTTTTTTAGAAGTCCAGATGGTTACTACCATAACAACTCCTGCAAAGACCAAAAAGTAGAATGGAGCTACAATATTTTCGTCCGCAAGGCCTCCCATCATAAATACATCACCAGACACTCCTGAACCACTAAAAATCTGGTACGAATTGAATGCTGCGATAGGCACTCCGATGAAGTTAACCAAATCATTTCCGGCAAATGCCAATGCCAGTGCAAAGGTTCCGATAACAATAATCACTCTAAGAATATTAACCTTAAAAAAGGTCATTAACACTTGAGAAAGCAAGGTAAAAAAGACAAAGTTTCCACCAATAATCAAAAACTGATTTTCTTTTATCCACAAGTGGGTATTGGCACTGATAAAAGAAACACCTTTCAACCCCTTAATCAGGATGAAAAAGCTAATAGCGGTAATCGCAAATCCTCCAAAAACTGACCCAATATATTTCATCCTCTTTTCATACTGAAAGGTAAAAATAAGACGAGAAATATACTGAACAATGCTACCCAAAGTAAACGATAGAACTACTGATAGAAGAATGCTGGAAACGATTTGCGTCGCTTTCTCAGTATTAATATAATTCCCAACCGTATTAAAACTGTCACCTGACATGTATATTTTATAGAGTGCTAGGCAGAAAGCGGCACCCAAAAGTTCAAAAATGATGGATACCGTTGTCGAAGTAGGCATTCCGAAAGAATTATAAAAATCTAACAGTATAATGTCCGCAATCATGACAGCCAAAAAAATAATCATTACATCATTGAAACTGAACATGGCTGGAATAAAAATTCCACTTCTGGCAATCTCCATCATTCCACTGGAGAATAATGCCCCAACTAAAACTCCTAAACTAGCCACAATCATTATGGTACGGAAAGAAACAGCTTTGGAACCTATTGCAGAATTAAGGAAATTTACGGCATCATTACTAACTCCTACAACCAGATCCGTTATTGCAAGTATACCCAAAACAACGAGCATTACTAAATAAATTTGTTCCATAATTGATAATAATTTTTTAAATAGGACTGCAAAAATCGGTTAATTATTCTAAACTTTCTGTGTTTATATTTTAAAATTCGTGTCTTTAACTTTTAACTGTTTTCAGAGAACTTAAGTCTCTCTTCTATTTTCAAGTCTCCTTAAGTCACTGAAATATTTCTAGTAACATCAACTAAAGCCATTAAACCTAAACGAGATACACAAGCTAAATTGATGACACTAACATCTTTATTCATTTTCATTAAACCATCTACATTATTTTATGATAATGGTAAACAATATCGCTTGCTTTTATTGCTACTGCTACAGCAGCGATTCTTGACTCAACAGCTATATTCTTTGGTTTTGCTTTCAACATTTTTTTCAAAACATTGTACAAAAGTAATATGCAAATGTAAATTCAGTGTTACGTAAGTGTTACGCAACATTTACTATTACAGCCCTATTTTTAAATAGCAGTCGTAACCTGAAAATGAATATAACACTTAACCAGAGTATTACCAGTATGGAATTTCTTGACTACTCACCTACAGTGGGCTTGGTTATTTCAAAATGCAATAAACGCTATCCAAGGAAATAATTGCACTATTCCTGCCAAGGCATTACTATTATTTAAATCTTTTGTTTAATTCCTTTCTTCATCTTTAGTAATGGTTCCTTTGAACGCATCAGAAAAATGATTGGCTTCTTGTAAAAAATAATCTAGAGATAATCCAAAGTCCAGGTGAATAATTAATTGTTAATAGTTTTATCCGTAAATTCTAAAGATCCTGACGATACTACTCTTTGATTATTTCACGATAGCTTTACTTGCCCAAATCCAATTACCCAGTTTTTTGTAGGCAAATAAAATAGAATTATGTAAAAAATTATATTTCCGTTATTTGCTATTCCTAACATGTCTCATGGACGGAATACAATAAAAATAATACATTATTGCAATGAATAATTAGTCAACCTTTATACAAGATTAAAAAATGACTAAAAATACATTTGATAGAAAAAAAATCTGTCTAAATAAGTTTATTTTACAAAAAAAGCTCCGTAGCCATTATGACTATGAAGCTTTCCAAATGAATTCATTTTATACTAACTCAAAATAAACTCATCTAATTTAACCAGAACTATTTGGCATCGCTTTCCTGTTTAAACTCTAATCTTCGCCCTACACAAAACCTTGATAAACTGCCGTTTTCATAAACAATATTCCCATTAACAAAGGTATGAGTCACTTTCGAATGAAACGTTTCTCCCTCCAAAGGTGACCATCCGCACTTGTATAAAACATTTTCTTTACTAACAGTCCAGGGTGAATTCAAGTCAACTAAAGTTAAATCAGCAAAATATCCTTCACGAATGAACCCTCTTTTTTCAATACCATAAAGAACTGCTACATTATGGCTCATCTTTTCAGCGATCTTCTCTAAAGAGATAAGTCCTCTTTTATATAATTCTAGCATAATATATAGGGCATGCTGCACCATTGGGGCTCCCGACATTGATTGAAAATAAGGCTTTTGCTTTTCTTCTATGGTGTGTGGCGCATGATCTGTTGTAATAATATCTATTCGATCATCAAGAAGAGCTTTTAAAAGGCCTTCTCTATCCTTTTCAGTCTTTATTGCTGGATTCCATTTTATAAATGTCCCCAACCGCGTATAGTCTTTATCAGAGAACCACAGGTTTTGAACCGATACTTCAGTGGTAATATTCTTTTCGCTAAGAGGTATGTCGTTTCTAAACAAGTGAGTTTCAGCCTCGGTTGTCAAATGTAAAATATGCAATCTCGCTTTATACTTTTCAGCTATAGCAATTGCTCTTTTAGTAGATTGATAACAGCCCTCGCCACTACGAATTAACGGATGTTTTTCGATAGGCACATCATCTCCATAATTTGCCCTAAATATTTTCTCATTTCCCTCTATAATTTCTTCCAACTCCGAATGTATAGCGATAATTGATTTACATTTAGAAAAAAGTTTATCCATTGTATCTGGACTATCGGCAAGTAAATTCCCTTTTTTTGTAAAATAAAGTCCATCATCAGAAACCCCGATAAACTGGGTAGTATCCATTTCAAGAACCGTCTCTAAGTTGTCCTTATTAACTCCTAAAAAAAAGGAGTAATTCGCCCAGGATTTTTCAGCGGCAATCCTGAACTTTTCATCAAGTATTTCAGTGGTCAAAACATTTGGAACAGTGTTTGGCATATCGATAAAAGATGTAGTTCCCCCAGCAACAGCTGCTCCACTTTCAGAAAAAATATCCCCCTTATGTGTTAAACCTGGTTCTCTAAAATGTACTTGTCCATCAATTACACCTGGAAAAAGATGTTTATCCGTTCCGTCAATAAATCGTGCAAGCTTTGTTATCTCTGAAGAGAGACTACTACCAATGTATTCTATAATACCATTTTGAATAAAAACATCAGCAATTTTAATTTGACCCTCGTTTACGATATTGACATTCTTTATTAATGTAGAGTTTTCCATAATTTTATTATATTGAAAATGCAATTTTGTACCCGTTTTGAGAGCGGCCTAGGCAAAACAATTTTTTTGTGGCTTTTCTAAGCCTTCCGCAATTGAGTTTCAGCGAGCAAAGTTATTTTCGAGCTTACTTTTAAAGTGTTTATAGCAGCGATCCTACCTATACCATTATTTTTCCTAATTCTTTGACTTTGAAAAAACTAGCTTTTATAGAAAACAGAACAATTAATAGCGACAGCCATTTTATTAAAGTCCTCGTAAACATCAAAAGTGCGGCTATTATAGCGCCTCATATTTGGAATTAGTACTACTCTTTTTCATCGAACTAAGAATTCTGGCCCCAGTTTTTTTGTCATGTACAAGCAGCTGAATTACCCTTAACGCAGCTATTTATCATTTACTATTTTGTCTTTCTCATTACAGTTATTATCCTTTATGAACTCAGAATGATAGACAGGTATATAGGCATTCCAAAAGTTATATTGAATGGAAAAGTAACGGCCAAGGCCATGGGCAGGTACAAGCCCGGATTGGCTTTTGGTGCCGCAATCTTCATGGCTGCTGGCACTGCAATATAGGAAGCACTGGCGCCGAGAATAGCAAAAATAAATCGGTTGCCCACATCATCAGTCACTATTTGGCTTAAATACGCCACTACTATACCATTAATCAAGGGTATTACGATGGCAAATACCAAAGTAGACCAGCCGCTTTTAATGAAATCGTTTAATTTTCTTCCACTTATAATACCCATATCCAGTAAAAAAACGGCTAAAAACCCTTTAAAAATATCAGTAGTAAAAGGTTTAATTCCCATTGCCTGCTGTTCACTAGCTAGAAATCCAATTACTAAACTTCCTAGGATTAATAAAACACTTCCATTTGTAAAAGAATGCTTTATTACGGCACTAATTTTAGTAGAACTAGCTTCTTTCTTATTGTACATTTTAATTAAAATTACGCCAATAATTATCGCAGGAGCTTCCATTAAAGCCATCACAGCTACCATGTGCCCACTGAAAGTATATTTTTGCATTTCCAAAAAAGTTACTGCGGTTACAAAAGTTACCGCACTGACCGATCCATATGATGCCGCAATCGCTCCCGAATTTTCAATGCTAAACTTTCGCTTGAGAATAAAAAAACAATAAATAGGAATAACAGATGCAATTAGTACTCCAAATAACACTGCCCAAATGATATCCATAGTAAAGTGACTGTGCGCTAATTCTTGTCCGCCCTTAAAACCTATAGATAATAGTAAGTACAAAGAAATAAACTTGGATGTATTGGAAGGGATTTCTAAATCGCTCTTCAATCTAGTGGCTATTATTCCAAGGAGGAAAAACAATAAAGCCGGATTTGTTAGATTGTCAAATAGTAAGTCTAAGTTCATTTTATTTGTTTTTTATTTTGCCGTGGCGCGCTCTAATCTGTCATTAATTGATTTTCCCAATTCAAAATCTGGAAATTGTTCTGCAACAATCATATCTAATTTCTTCATGTCTAGTCGATGCATTGCCGCATACAAGTTTGACGCAGCCTCTTTTAAGTCACCTTTTACAGATAAAACCTCTTGGTGAATCAGACTTGTGCTTTCAACTTTATCTTTAAAAAGTAATAATCCGATCCTTCTTTCAGGAAATTCTTTTATGAATTCTGCTACATCATTTATTAAAAAAGTGGGAGTCACGGGGGCATAATGCTTTGATAACATCCCTGGTGCGTGCGGCGCACTTTCTTTTTTGTTTTTAATTTGAATTTTTCCAATAACCCCTTCAATATCTTCAACAGAAATAGACCCTAATCGATATAATACAGCTTCTTCGTCTTCAAAACCAATTATGGTAGACTCAATTCCATTTTGACAATTGCCTCCGTCTAAAACCATTCGTAATTTTTCAGCAAAATAGTTGACAACATGAGATGCAGATGTTGGGCTTATACACCCAAAAGGATTGGCACTTGGAGCAGCTAATGGAAAGTCTAATGCTTCCAAAAGTGCTAATGTGGCAGCATGATTTGGAATTCTAATCGCTACTGATTCTTTTCCGGCAGTCACCAAGTCAGGAACTGATTCTTGTTTTTTCAGAACCATTGTCAAAGAACCAGGCCAAAACTTATCGGCTAATAACCTTGCTTTTTCTGGTATCTCTTTTGCTAATTCATCTAATTGTGCTATCGACTTAATGTGCACGATTAAAGGGTTAAAAAAAGGTCTTTGCTTCATTTCAAAAATAGCTTTTATCGCTTTTTCGCTATAAATATTCCCAGCCAACCCATATACGGTCTCAGTTGGAATAGCAACTAAATTTTCCTCTTTTAAAATATCGGCAGCTTTTAATATGTCTTCTGAAACTATTATCATGATTTTTTTAAGTGTTGAGAAAACCGAATTTAACTAGACTTCGGTTATTCTTGGTAAATGCTTGCAGTAAAAATTTCTATTCCTTAGCAACAACTGATTATTCGTTAAAACTTATTTCAATCGTGCTCTTTATGAATAAATTTAATCCCTTTCCTTCCGCAACCTTCAGTAATTTTTTAATTTCTTCTTTGGTTTCGTTAAGTTCCAGCAATCGTTTTTTAGAATTAGAAATGTCATTATTGAAACGAATATGACTACTAAAATCCTCTAGATTGTGATGGTCAATCTTACTATTTATTAATTTAGTTAATACATCACCTGCCTCTTCTGAGGTAAAAACCCCTTCGATTAATTTAAAAACTTCTTGATTTTCCATTTTCACACTTGTTTGTTTTATTTTTACAGTATTACTCTTTTTTGCTTTGCTTAATCGTTCCATAAACCTTTGACTTTATTACTGTTTTTTGATGCTACTATATTCAAAATCCCTACAAATCACCTTTGCCAGAATTAATTTATTATCAATAAACTATCTAAAAAAAATGTACAACCTGTACTAATCTTGGTCTCCATGGAAAATAAAAGAACAATAAAAAAACACTTCCTGTCAAGTTATTGTCGACTCTCCTACTCCTCTTTCTATTTTCACAATCCACTTTTAGATTAAACGCGACAAAGATAGACATAATATCATTAATGATAGTAATGCTGTCTTAAAAATATGAAATGTTTTTTATTACATTTGCTAAAGGGAAAACTTGGTTTTCCAACATATACAAAAATAATCAGCCAACCTTAAAACATAAATGGAGTTACAGTTACAAATAAAAATGAATGAGGCTCTATACCTGCGTAACCCCGAACAATCAGAGTTAGGTAAAAACATAATTATGCACAGCATAATTATGATCCACAAAAATGGCTTCGAGGCGCTTACTTTTAAAAAACTGGCAAAAGAGATTGGAACTACAGAAGCTGGTATTTACAGGTATTTCGAAAACAAACACCTCTTATTGACCTATGTAATATCTTGGTATTGGAGTTGGATTGAGTTCCAGATTGTTTTCCAAACTAAAAATATCAAAAGCCCGAAATTAAAACTGAAAAAAGTAATAAATATACTGGCAACGGCCGTGGAGGATGATGAAGAAATAAGCTATGTCAACTCAAGTTTACTGCATCAAATTGTAATTTCAGAAGGCTCCAAAGTATATTTAACGAAACAAGTAGGTGAAGACAATAAACACCGTTTTTTTAAACCATACAAAGATCTTTGTAAAGTTATTGGGGACTTAATATTAGAGTGCAATTCAAAGTACAAATATCCCCGATCACTAGCCACAACAATAATTGAAATGGCACATTTTCAAAATTTTTTCATGAACAATCTCCCTTCCCTGACTGATTTTGGTGATAGCAAAAAGGAGTCGAAAATCGCTGCGTTCCTTAACGATTTGGTATTTAGTAGCATAAACTAAAGCATTGTTATTCCGTTACCAAGTAAAGTGCTATTTATTGAAAAAAAATTAATTTAGTCTTACACCAAGATGAAAGCTTAACAGAAAGAGAAGCTATTTACGGAAGCGTAGTTTCTATTTCCAAGGGCTTTTTTTTACTGGCCTTTTCAAGAGTGAAAGAAAACTCTGAGCCAACTCCTAACTCACTCTCAACATAAATTTTTTCTTTATGTGCCTCTATTAAATGTTTAACGATGGCTAGACCTAATCCAGACCCCCCCTCCGATCGGGAACCGCTTTGATTGACGCGATAGAAACGCTCGAATAACCTTGGTATGTTTTGCTTGTCTATTCCCTCTCCATTATCACTAATACGGATTAGCACTTTTTCTTTTGTCAAATTAACCACTGCCACTTCAGTTGTACCTTTGGTTTTTCCGTATTTAATGGAATTAACTATTAAGTTTTCAATAACCTGCTGTATACGATCTTTATCAGCTCTCACAAAGTTTGGCAGAATAGGGTAATTTTCAAAGGCGAGTGTAATTTTCTTTTTGTCTGCTTTCATTTCTAGTAAATCAAACACATTCTGAATTAACTCGACAATGTCAAATTCAGAATAATCTAGATTTAAGTACCCTACTTCCAGCTTGGTTATCATATCTAAATCCTCAACGATATAGATCAATCGCTCCACCCCTTTTTCGGCACGCTTTAAGTATTTTTTACGAATGTCTTTGTCTTCCATTGCTCCATCTAGCAAAGTCGAAATATAACCCTGAACCGTGAAAAGTGGGGTTTTAAGTTCATGCGACACGTTACCAAGAAATTCCCGCCTGTATTCCTCCCGCACCTTAAGCATTTCAATTTCCATTTTTTTATCCGTGGCAAATTTCTTTACTTCCCTAGTCAGGGTCTCCATATCAGTGGTTATAGGGTAATTGATTAAGGAACTGGATTCCAATAAAGACACGTCGTCATAGATCTTCTTTACCCTTCTGTAAATAAAACGTTCTACCCGATACTGCAAAACAACAAATGAAAAGAGGTAAATTACGAGAATAAAAATACCAGCAAACAACAGCAAGATTTCCGAAGTATAGCTAAATATCGTAGATACTAACAATACAACAAATGCCGTTGCAAAAAGACTGATGTATAACGCTGATTTTACAGCAAACTTGTAAGTTTTTTTAAAACTGACTTTCATTTATATTGTTCTTGAGTAATTAAAATAAAAGACCTGACGAATAATTATGACCGATACATAAATTCCTCTTTAAGTGTATTATATTTAAACTTCAAATTTATAGCCAACTCCTTTTATCGTTTTAAAAAAATCTTCCCCGATTTTTTCTCTGAGTTTCCTAATATGAACGTCTATAGTCCTTCCTCCAACTACAACTTCATTTCCCCATACTTTATCTAGGATTTCATCCCTCTTGAATACCTTACCTGGTTTAGATGCCAAGAGATAAAACAATTCAAATTCTTTCCTAGGCAATGCTATTTCGATATCATCTTTTACTATTTTATACTCTTCGCGATTAATTTCTATTCCCCCCACATTTAGAGTTTCACTGTTTTGCTCCGTTTCTTTTAAACGTCGCAACAAGGCTTTTACTTTACTCACCAATAACTTTGGTTTTATAGGCTTTGCTATATAATCATCAGCCCCCGCATCAAATCCTGCTACTTGCGAATAATCTTCACTTCTTGCTGTTAAGAAAGTGATTATCACATTACTTAATTCTGGTATTTTTCGGATGTTTTCGCAAGCCTCCATACCGTCCATTTCAGGCATCATCACATCCATTATTATAAGATCTGGCAATTCCTTTTTTGCTTTTGTGACAGCTTCTTTACCATTTGCAGCAGTAAAAATTTGATACCCCTCCTGTTTAAGATTGTAACCAACAATTTCTAAAATATCCGGCTCATCATCAACCAATAAAATCTTTGTGTGTTTCTTTTTCATTTGGGCAAATTTATTCTTAAGCTTGTAAATGTAACGATAAATCATTTCTTAAAAACCGCTCTTAGCCATAATTTAATGTGATAACTTTTTGTTAACACTGAGGACTCGAAACCTTAACGACTCGGTAACACAAAACTTACATTAGCGGCGTTACTTTGCAAAAAATTTAAGAAAACTATGAAACTGAAATTATTCATTTTAGCGCTTTTTATTACTACCATTTCTTTCTCACAAAACAAGGGTACTATTTCTGGGGTAATAACTGATAAAGATTCTAACAACGAAACATTACCATTCGCCAATGTATTAATCAAAGGTACAAACGAAAACACAACAACGGACATAGACGGCAAGTATACTATAAACACAGCAGCGGGTAACCATATTATTCAGTTTAGTTTTATTGGTTACCAATCTGTTGAGATTCCTGTAACAGTAAAAGAGAACGGAACAATTACTGTAAATATAGCCCTTTCCTCATCTAGTTATAAACTTGACGATGTTGTAATCACCACTACAATAAACAAACAGAGAGAAACGGCTTTATTAATGGATCAGAAGAATGCAGTAGAGATAAAGCAAAGTATCGGTGCGCAAGAACTAGCCCGAAAAGGAGTAAGTGATGTCGCTTCTGCAGTGACTAAAATAAGCGGTATTACCAAACAAGAAGGTTCAGGAAGTGTTTTTGTAAGAGGTTTAGGAGACCGTTATAATGTAACCACTTTAAACGGATTGCCTTTACCATCTAATAATCCTAAAAACAAGAATATACTTTTGGACATTTTCTCTACAGATATTGTTGAATCTGTAGGGATCAGCAAAACATTTGAATCACAAAATTACGCCGATTTTGGAGGAGCAAACGTGGATATAGTGTCAAAAAAAATGACGGGTTCTCCATTTATCCAAATCGGTGTTGGTGCAGGCACGAACACAAACGTAGCTAAACTTGATAATTTCTACCTGCAAGACGGTCCTTCTTACTTTGGTTTCAATAAAACAAGCGCTCCAAGCAACCCATTACTACCATACAACTATAATAATAGCTGGGACAGACAAGAAAGAAAAAACACTTTAAATAATAATATTTCTTTGTCCGCAGGAAAAAAATTCAATGTTGGTGCAAACAGCACTATTAGTGCTTTCATAACTGCTGGATTTGACGCTGAAAACAAATACAACGAAGGTATCTATAGAACAGCCATTACTGCACAAGGTGCAGCCAATACTGATCTCTTTAGAAAAACGTATCAGTTCAACACTAATTCTACCGTAATGGGTACCGCAGATTACAAAATCAATAGAGACAACTCTATTTTATTTACTACTTTATTTTTAAACTCTACTTCACAAGATTACAGTGAGTACGAAGGGTTTAACATTGAGTTCTCAGGTTTAGACCAAATAGGTTTTATAAAACGCGGAACTTTCGATAAAACACAGTTAATTGTAAACCAATTATTAGGTAAGCACAAATACAATGAAAGAATTACAGCAAATTGGGGTCTTGGCTACAGCATATTAGACAATACCATTCCAGATCGTATGCAAAATACTTTTGTTCCCTCAAATGATGGATCTACAGATTATACTTTCTTCAAAAACTCAAGCATAAACAATCACCGCTATTACCAGGGCTTAACTGAAAAAGAATGGTCAGCAAATATTTCAGGTTCGTATAACTTTACTAAAACAAATGAAGACGAATTTAAAGGTAAAGCTACAATAGGATACTCTGGTAAGATGAAAACTGTTGACTTTAATTCCCAGCAATACTCCTTTTTTCCAGAAACTAATAAAACGCTTTTTCCAAAAGATGGATTTAACAATACCGATTTGTATTTAAATGACACCAATTTTGATTTAGCAAATGGCGACAGTTCTAGCATACTATCTCAACTTTATAATGGCCATTTAAATATTCATGCCGTTTACGGAAATGCACAATACAATTTTACTGATAGATTATCGGTGATTTTAGGAGGTAGATTTGAACAAATAGAGCAATACGTTTATTACGTGAGTTTAGATGCTCCGGACGGAACTGGTAATACTTACGCACCAGTGAAGTTTTTACCTAGCATAATCGCTAAATACAAATTAAATGATAAGCAAAACTTAAAATTTGCAGCTAGTAATACCTACACTCTCCCACAATTTAAAGAAAAGGTAAGAATCCTCTTTCAAGAAGTAGGGCAAAGTTATGAAGGAAACGATAAACTTTACGCTTCAACAAACTACAATGCTGATTTAAGTTGGGAATTATATCCTAGTAACGACGAAATTCTTTCGGTAACTGCCTTTGGAAAATTAATCCAAAACCCAATCAATGAAATGTATACCAATTCCTCCTCTGGAAACATTACTTGGGCAAACACAGGTGATAATGCGGTAGTAGCTGGAATAGAGTTAGAATTTAGAAAAAATATTTTTGAAATTAGCAATGAAAATGACTTAAAAGAAAAATTAACCTTCGGCTTTAACGGGTCCTATATGTATCAGGATATGGATTTAAGTAATACCAAAGTTTTAAATGAAAATGGATTCGGTGCTAACTTTACTTATAAAAACTCAAAATTATCAGGAGCTGCTGACTTTTTAGCAAATGCAGATGTTTCTTTTACAAAGGAATTCCAAAACGACAAAGACATTACCGCAACAGTAACATATGCCTATGTTTCTGATAAATTAGCTGTAATAGGGACTTCAGAAAGAGGAAACTTAATAGACAAATCAATTGGTAGGTTAGACTTTATTCTAAAATCTAGCTTAACTAAAAAAATAAACATAGGATTGTCATATAAAAACATCTTAAATCCAGTTTATGAAAGATTTACTGATCAAAGCAGTGCTCCACTAATTAAAACTGCAGATGTATTAGCAAGTTCGTATAAAATTGGATCTAACTTAAGTTTGTCTTTGAATTATAAGTTCTAGCCCCAACTTAAAATAACTTTAAAAAGAGGTAATTGATCATCATCAGCTACCTCTTTTTAATGTTTAATAAGGAGTGTAAATTTAATGTTAATTATATTGAAAACCTTAGAAGAATTCTTAACAGCATAGTAATAATCGCTTAACCTGAAAAAAAACGTAAATATGTTTCTTTGTATTGTTAAAAAAAACAAAAACAAAAATTAAACGAAAATGAAAAAATCAATTTTAGCAATTTTAACGGTAGTGACAATTGCATTTACAAGCTGTACAAGTGATACTCCAGAAACAACTCCTGCAAGTACTTTTGTTTTAAAAGTAGATGATTTAAAAGGAACTATAATTGATGGATCTGTAACATTAGACCCTACAAAAACATACACATTAACAGGCGGATTAGTAGTTAAATCTGGAGCTACATTAAATATTCCGGCAGGAACAACAATTAAATCTGACCCAACAGCTGATTCTAAAACAATTTACATCGCTGTAGAAAGAGGCGCTAAAATCTTTGTGAATGGTACTGCTGCTAAACCAGTAGTTATGACTTCAGGTAACGCAGTTCCAACTGAAGGAAACTGGGGCGGTTTGATTATATGTGGAGATGCTAAAGTAAACACAGGAGACAATGGAACATCTGAAGTAGGTGGATTATTATACGGAGGTAACAACAATGCGGATTCATCTGGAGAAATCAATTACTTGAAAATTTCTTACACAGGATCTAAATTTAGTGATAGTAAAGAATACAATGGAGTTTCATTCTTTGGAGTAGGTAGTGGTACTAAAGTATCAAATATCTACACTTTTGAAAGTGGAGATGATGCAATTGAATTTTTTGGAGGTGCAGTAAATGCCAGTAATCTTGTAATGATAAATTCGTACGATGATTCATTAGATTTTGCAGATGGATACGTTGGAACAATTACAAATGTTTACATCAACGGTATTTCTTTTGGTGGTGTTGAAGGATCAAACAACGGAGCAAACGACATCGCTTTACCGATGACAGATGCAAAAATTACAAATATATCAATTGTAAAAGGGACAGCCTCTAAATTTACAGCTTCTGAGAAAGCAATCAATTTCAAAGAAGGTGGTGGAAAACAAACATACACTAATCTATTTGTTGACGGAATTACAACATTTGCTAAGTTAGACGCAAATACAGGAGCTACAGCTAGAATCGCTGCAGGAGAATTCAAAGTAAATGGTGCAAATTTTGTAACTGCAAATAATACTACAGCAACATATGTGACAAATCAAACTGGTGCTGGTGCTGGTGCAACTCTACCTTCTTGGGCTGATTGGACTAAATAATTACAGCACATAAACAACAGTAAAACACCTCTCATTTCGGGAGGTGTTTTTTTTTGGTTCAGTATTTGATTTTTTTGTATATTTACTCCTCACAATCAAGCTAATGGCAAAAAATTACTTCTATAGTGTAATCTTATTGGTCTTCTTCTTTTCCCTAAGCCTCAGCGCCCAAGACATGAAGCAACAACCAAAACTACAAGAAACCTCCATTATTGAAGGATTAAACTTGTACCCGAATCCCGTTAGTAATGGTAAAATATATATATCCACCAAAAACGATTCGGAAAAAGAAATTATCATTTTTGATCTTCTAGGTAAAAAAGTAATGCAGACATTGATAAGCTCAAAAGAACTAAATGTATCGAGTCTAAACTCTGGGGTTTATATCATTAAAATTACCGAAGACAATGCATCGGCTACCAGAAAACTTATTGTACGATAAAAATTATTCCCGGAAAATATTTCTAAGGCTCCAAGTCAAATTGGAGCTTTTTTATTTAAAATTACACCACGTACATACAACCGAAAGGGTTATTAAAATTGATACCTTTGCAATAAAAATTCTTGATTACAGCCACCACCATATTTGCCATTTCGAGTCAAAAGCAATTTGAAAAAATAGCCTTAAAAGTATTTCGCTACCAGCATGAAAATAACTTGGTATACAGGGCATTTTGCGACCTCATGAAAGTGGAACCTCAAAAAGTAAAAACACTACAGCAAATTCCGTTTTTGCCCATACAGTTTTTCAAAAGTCACAAAGTGGTTTCTAATACAAATGCAATTGAAGCCACATTTACTAGTAGCGGCACTACCGGGACGAATACGAGCAAACATTTGGTAACTGACACTTCCATCTACGAAGAAAGTTATCGAAAAGGTTTTTCCCAATTTTATGGGAACATAGAAGATTATGTCGTTTTGGCATTATTGCCTTCTTATCTCGAACGGGAAGGCTCCTCATTAATTTACATGGTAGAAGATTTGATTCAATTGTCTAAGCATTCTGATAGCGGCTTTTACCTACACAATCATGACGAACTAATCAAGAAACTTCTCGAATTAGATCAATCAGGTCAAAACATAATTCTTATCGGGGTTACCTATGCTTTACTGGATTTGATCGAAAAGCAACAATTCCAGCTACAGAACACCATCATCATGGAAACCGGCGGTATGAAAGGCAAACGTAAAGAAATGATTCGGGAAGAACTGCATAACGAACTATGCGAAGGTTTTGGAGTGTCAATGATACATTCAGAATACGGAATGACAGAACTGCTGTCACAAGCCTATTCTTTAGGAAACGGGGTGTTTGAATGCCCTTCTTGGATGCATGTCCTCATTCGCGATACCGAAGATGCTTTAAGCTACATTCCGCAAGGAAAAACGGGCGGCCTGAACGTAATCGATTTGGCTAACATCAATTCCTGCTCATTTATTGCCACCCAGGATTTGGGCAAAAAAAATCCCAATAACTCTTTTGAAGTATTGGGACGTTTTGATAATTCTGATATTCGAGGTTGTAATTTGATGGTTTTGTAAAAGTTGATTCGGTTGTTTTTTTAATCGTATAACAGAATAAACAATTAAACAATCCTCACCACAAAATAATTTTTCTTTCCGCTTTGCAACAAAACAAATTGGTTGTTGATGAGATCTTTTGATGAAAGCACAAAATCTTCTTTCACTTTCTCCTTGTTTACAGAAATCGAATTAGCGGCCAAAGCGCGTCTGGCTTCACCATTCGATTTAAAGAAAGCTGTCTTTTCATTCAATACAGTAATGATGTCGATTCCAGCTTCGATTTCGTTTCTTGCAATTTCAGCTTGGGGCACACCATCGAAAACTTCCAGGAAAGTGGTTTCATCCAATTCCTTTAAATCTTCGGCTGTTGCATTTCCAAATAAAATAGCAGATGCTTTGATCGCTTTTTCTAGTTCTTCTTTCGAGTGAACAAAAGTTGTTAACTCTTCTGCCAATCTTTTTTGCAACGCCCTCATATGAGGAGCCGTCTTATGCTCTTCGATGAGATTATCGATTGTTTGCTTGTCTAAAAACGTGAATATCTTGATGTATTTCTCCGCGTCCACATCGGTTGTGTTCATCCAAAACTGGTAAAATTTATAAACCGAAGTTTTATCCGCCGTCAACCAAACATTACCGCCTTCAGATTTTCCAAATTTTGTTCCGTCTGCTTTCGTAATCAAAGGACAGGTCATTGCGTAAGCTTTAGCTTCTTCGCCTACATTCATTCTGCGCACTAATTCAGTTCCAGTTGTGATATTCCCCCACTGGTCAGAACCCCCCATTTGCAACAAACAGTTGTACTCTTTATGCAAATGATAAAAATCGTATCCTTGGATTAACTGATAGGTGAATTCCGTAAAAGACATCCCTTCCCCTTCCCCTGCCAATCTCTTTTTGACAGAATCCTTGGCCATCATATAATTCACGGTAATGCGTTTACCCACATCACGCGCAAAATTAATGAAGGATAAGTTTTTCATCCAGTCGTAATTATTGACAAGAATCGGAGCATTTATTTCCTTCGAATTAAAATCCAGAAAACGAGACAATACCTTTTTAATTCCCTCTACGTTATGATCTAAAGTCGCTTCATCCAATAAGTTTCGCTCATCCGATTTTCCCGAAGGATCACCAATCATTCCCGTAGCTCCGCCCACCAATGCAATTGGTTTATGACCGAAGTTTTTTAAATGAACTAAAAGTATGATAGGCACCAAACTCCCGATATGCAAAGAATCAGATGTTGGATCAAATCCTATATATGTCGTAGTCATTTCTTTTTGAAGTTGTTCTTCGGTTCCAGGCATAATGTCGTGAACCAATCCGCGCCATTGTAATTCGGAAATAATATTTTTCATTTTCTAAAAATCAATTTTCACAAAGATAGTTTTAATTGCATAATTTGAAAATCAAACAGTCTAAAAATCCAACAATCTAATTATCTTTACAAAATGATTTTAGTAACAGGAGGAACCGGTTTAGTAGGCGCACATTTATTGCTTCATTTGATAGAATCACGAAGCATTGGCAGCGATAAAGTACGCGCTATTTATCGGAATTTCGAGAGCATAGAAAAAACAAAGTCTCTATTTAGTCTGTACAAAAAAGACATCTTATTTGACACCATAGAATGGGTACAGGCAGATATTGTAGATGTTCCATCACTAGAGCGCGCTTTTAATGAAATTGAGTTTGTATATCATTGTGCTGCTGTAATTTCATTCGATCCAAAAGACGAAGGTTTACTCCGAAAAACAAACATTGAAGGAACTGCAAATATTGTCAATTTTTGTCTCGACAAAGGGGTGAAAAAACTATGCTACATTAGCTCTACAGCTGCACTTGGGGATTTAGCCGCGCATGAATCCGTCATTAATGAAGAATCAGAATGGAACCCAGAAAAAACCCATAGCGATTATGCCATTTCTAAGTATGGTGCTGAGATGGAAGTTTGGCGGGGCCAGCAAGAAGGATTAGCTGTCATAATAGTCAACCCTGGGGTTATCATAGGTCCTGGATTTCCAGAACAAGGAAGTGGACAGCTATTTAAGCAAGTGGCCAATGGATTATCATTTTACACACTGGGCAGCACGGGATTTATTGCGGTTAGTGACGTGGTCAGGATCGCAGTTCAACTTACAAAAAGTGAAATTCAGAATCAACGATATACCCTAATTTCCCAAAATGTCGTTTTTCGTGATCTTTTGAACACCGTAGCCGACGCATTGAAAGTAAAACGACCTACCATTCACTTAACACCTTTCTTGATGGGAGTTGGTTGGAGAATCGATTGGATTTTATCTGCCGTTTTTCGAAGAAAAAGCAAGCTACCAAAAGCTATGGCTCAGGCATCATGTTCAAACAATGACCACTCCAATGAAAAAATTAAAGCAGAATTAACAACAGATTTTTTAGACGTTCATCAATACATTAAAGAAATCTCAAGCTTATAAGCCGTCTAAGATTATCTCTTTTTTAAAATTTTCTTCGTCAATTTTAAGTTTTCCCGCCTCTTTTTCAACGGTAATAAAGTATCACCGACTTTTAAAACTTCTCTTTTTGATTTGATGGAGTCAAGTTTCATCTTTTTCTTATTCTCCATCTTTACCAATGAGTCCATCACTTCTTTTTGATCGTCAATTCGTTTGATTATTTCATCAAAAACATCCTTATAATCCTCATAATTAGAGGCATAATAAACATTACTCTGCGCGAATTGTAAACTATCAATTTTATATTTTTTATAAATATATTTGGATGGATTTATATCATAAGTAACCAAAGAAGTTGGGTTTTGGTACTTTATCCCCTCCAAAATGGCTAAATCATACATGATATTGACCATCTTTCCTTTTTCAATAAGACGATCTGGCTTTTCAACTGCCTCTTCCTTACAGCTTAAAAATAAAATTAAAACCACTAACAATGACACTGTTTTTCTCATCTAATTAGTCTTTTTTATCGATCAAATAACATTCGTTTACCTGCACGAATTTCTTTTACCTTAAAATTGTTGTAAACTAGTTGACCATTCACAAAAGTGTGCGTAATTCTAGATTTGAATGTAAATCCTTCAAAGGGAGACCATCCGCATTTAGCAAAAATATTTTCCTTTTTAACGCTCCATGGCAAAGCCGAATTTACGATAACTAAATCAGCATAATAGCCTTCTCTAATAAAACCACGCTTTTCTATTTTGAAAATCTTGGCCGGATTATGACACATCTTTTCAACAATTTTCTCAATACTGATTTTGCCTTGATGATAGGCTTCAAATATAGCCGGTATGGCATGTTGAACTAGTGGACCACCCGAGGGTGCTTTTAGATATGATTGCTTTTTTTCCTCCAATGTATGGGGCGCATGATCGGTAGCAATGACATCGATTCTGTCATCAAGCAATGCTTCCCAAAGTACTTTTCGGTCGTTAGCGGTTTTTACGGCAGGGTTCCATTTTATAAGATTCCCTTTGGTTGCATAATCATCATTAGTAAACCATAAGTGATGAATGCAAACTTCAGCAGTAATTTTCTTGTCTTCCAAGGGAATTTTGTTCGTAAACAAATTCATTTCTTTGGCAGTAGACAGATGAAAAACATGCAAACGCGCACCAGTCTTCTTGGCAAGAGCGACTGCTTTAGAAGAAGAAATGTAACAAGCTTCTTCAGATCGGATAAGGTGGTGTGCGGTAATAGGAATATCTTCTCCAAATTCCGCTTTATATTTTTCTAAATTATTTCTAATGGTAGCTTCATCCTCGCAGTGAACAGCAATCAGCATTGGTGTACTTGAAAATATCTTTTCGAGAGTAGCTTCATTGTCAACCAGCATATTCCCAGTTGAAGACCCTAAAAATATTTTTATCCCAGCAACATTTTTAGGATTTGTCTTTAGGACTTCTTCTAAATTATCATTGGTTGCACCCATCATGAACGAATAGTTGGCGTATGACTTTTCGGCAGCAAGCTGATATTTTTCCTCTAAAATTGCCTGAGTAACGGCATTAGGAACTGTATTGGGCTGCTCAATATATGAAGTTATTCCCCCCGCAACCGCGGCCCTAGATTCCGATTCTATATCTCCTTTATGAGTGAGTCCAGGCTCTCTAAAATGAACTTGATCATCAATAGCACCCGGCATCAAATAATTTCCCTCAGCATCAATAATGAGACATTGCGATGATTTTGCACTTATGCTTTCTGAAACCTCAACAATTAAGTCATTTTCAATTAAAACATCGCCCTCAAAAATCACCCCTTCATTTACTATTTTGGCATTCTTAATTAAAACCCTATTCATTGTATATTTTCTTATAAACTGTTAACTAATTTTTTAAATCTTAAAGAGATTACTCCAAAAACGGCTTCAACTATTATTGAATTACTCATTTTCGATTCTCCTTTTGTCCTGTCTGTAAATATTATTGGAACCTCGACGATCTTGAATTTGTTACAAAAGGTTCTGTACTTCATTTCAATTTGGAACGCATAACCCACAAATTTTATTTTATTAAGGTCAATTTTTTCTAGAACCTCTCGCCTATAACATATGAAGCCTGCTGTAGCATCATGGATTTCCATACCTGTTATGAGTCGCACATAGACCGAGGCAAAATAAGACATCAGCACACGATTTAAAGGCCAGTTGACCACATTTACTCCTGTGACATAGCGCGATCCAATCGCTAAATCTGCTTTCCCAAAATGACAAGCATTGTAGAGCTTTTCCAGGTCGTTCGGATTATGGGAAAAATCAGCATCCATTTCAAAAATAAAGTCGTAACCATTATCTAGTCCCCATCTAAATCCATGAACATAAGCTGTTCCTAGTCCGGCCTTTTTCTCCCTATTTTCCAAAAACAAGCGACCTTCAAATTCTGTTTGCAAAAGCTTTACCCTTTCTGCAGTATGATCCGGAGAATTATCATCAACGATAAGAATATGAAAAGGCTTGTGTTGAGAAAGCACCGATCTGATAATGCTTTCAATATTTTCAATTTCGTTATAGGTAGGAATTATAACAATACAATCGTTCATATTTCTAGTGGTTTCAGCGCAAAAGTAACCTTTTTATAGCATTTGGTACATAATAAAATTATAATAAAAAGATTGATATAAAAAATTACTAATTTTGCCCATTATGATTGAACATCTACTTCACCCTCGAATCACTGAGAATAAAGATTGGGCAACCTTTTTATTTATTCTGTGCTTCGCCATAATCGCCGTTACCAAATCCACTAACGAAAATCGATTTGCAGACTTCATGAATCTACTATTTTCGGATAAATACAATAAGATGTACCGCGATGGGAGCCAAATGAATAGCGGATTTAACATTTCTCTTTTTTTTGCTCAGGTGATTTCATTAGCATTTTTTATTCAACTTACATTAACCCTTTTTGGATATGCATCCAAGACTGATTTCATCCTCTATATTCAGATCGTAACTTTTCTAGTTTTTTTTATATTATCAAAATATCTGATAGAAAAAATTATCGCAACGGCATTTAATATCGAAGAATTTGTAGAACAATTTAATCTGCAAAAAGTTACTTATCGAACATATATAGGGCTTATACTACTGCCAATAAACGTTATTCTGTTCTATTACGACACAATACCTAGAATTATTCCACTAACTATTATGTCTATAATGCTAATATTCAGTATTATAACCTATATGATTTCAATAAAAAAGTATCATAATTTAATATTCGGCAACTTGTTTTACTTTATTTTATATCTTTGCACTCTTGAAATAGCCCCCTATTTCTTCATTTATTATTTTATTACTAAAGGAGGCGCTTAGAAAAAGTTAAAATATGAAAGTGAAAACAATTTTGGTGTCACAACCCGAACCTAAAGTAGAGAATTCTCCTTACTTTGAGCTTCAGCAAAAACATAAAGTAAAAATTGATTTCAGACCTTTTATTCATATAGAAGGAGTCAGTGCTAAAGAGATAAGATTACAAAAAATCGATCTTAATCACTATACTGCAATTATTTTGACAAGTAGAAATGCTGTCGATCATTTTTTTAGAGTCGCCGAAGAAATGCGCTTTAAAGTACCCGAAGGATTGAAATATTTTTGCCAATCGGAAGCTGTTGCATTTTACTTACAAAAGTATGTTGTATACAGAAAACGAAAAATCTACGTTGGTCCTAAAGATTTCGCAGATTTATCTCCATTAATTAAAAAATACAAAGACGAAAAGTTCCTTTTACCTGCCTCGGATCAACTGAATGTTGATGCCCCAATTACTCTTAACGCATTAAAGGTGGACTGGACGCAGGCTGTTTTTTACAAAACGGTCATGAGTGACCTCCGTGACTTAGCTGATGTTTATTATGATATTTTAGTCTTTTTCAGCCCTACAGGAATAAAATCATTATTGAAAAATTTTCCGGATTTTGAACAAAACAATACAAGAATCGCTGTTTTTGGCAGCTCTACTCAAAAAGAAGCCTTAGAAAGTGGTTTAAGAATAGATATTCTTGCGCCTACTCCAGACACACCGTCGATGACCATGGCCTTAGAAAAATACATTACCGAGGCCAATAAAGGAAAATAAACTAGATTCTTATTATATATCAAAAAGTCGCAACATCTGCGGCTTTTTTTATTTCCTGTTTTTTAAATAAAGCTAGCAAATCAGACCCTTTTTATCTTATTTTGTTTAATTTTGATTCTAAATTGCAACGAAAATATAGGTTTAAGCTCCAAAAATCAACTTATGAAAATCAACTCTCTAGTAGTAGAAATCGACGGTATTGACAAAGAAATCTTAAGATCCCTAATGGAAGACGCCCGTAAGCCAATTCTACAAATAGCCAATAAAATCGGTATCTCCGGAGCAGCGATACACCAGCGGTTGAGAAAACTAGAACAATCTGGCGTGATTTCCGGATCTAAGTTTGTGGTGAATCAAAAAGTTTTGGGTTATAACACCATGGCGTTTGTTGGCGTTTATTTGGACAAGGCAGCAAAAAATCTAGAAGCCGTAAAAGAATTAAACAAAATACCCGAAGTATTGGAATGCCACTACACTACTGGAAACTGGTCAATATTAATAAAAATAATCTGTCGCGACAATCAACATTTAATGCAACTACTTAACACAAAAATTCAAACGATAGAAGGTGTTTCAAGAACAGAAACCTTTATTTCTCTGGACCAACAAATTGACAGACAAATACAATTATAAAAAACCATATAAGAAACTACAATCTTCATAAGTAGGATTTAAAGTTTCTTATTTCATTTCTTTTAATCTCTTCTACTCCCGCCCATATAAATCGAAACATAATACAGTAAAGTCGCGATTGACCCCAGAGCAGCGACTACATAAGTTCTGGCCGCCCATTTTAAGGCGTCTTTTGCCCCTGCTTGTTCTTGTTGAGTAAGCATCCTTTTATTTTCCAACCAAGCCAAAGCACGATTACTCGCGTCATACTCTACAGGTAAAGTAATAATTGAAAACAAGGTCGTAGCAGCAAACAGCACGATTCCAAAAAGTAATAATTGTGGAAAAGTTCTCATCATCAATATTCCTCCTATCAAAATCCATTGCATGTACGTTGATGCCACATTCACAAAAGGCACTAACTTAGAACGCATCGTCAACCATTCATATCCCACAGCGTGTTGTACCGCGTGACCACATTCATGTGCAGCGACTGCAGCTGACGCAGCATTGCGCTGGTTATATACAGCTTCACTAAGATTCACGGTTTTTTTAACTGGATTATAATGATCTGTCAATTGCCCTGCTACCGAAATCACACGTACATCATGGATACCATTATCGGCGAGCATTTTCGTGGCAATCTCGGCCCCACTCATCCCATTTTGCAATTGCATTTTAGAATAATGCTCAAATTTGCTTTTTAACCTTGAACTTACCAGCCAACTAGCCAGCATGATTACACCGGCCAATATCAAATAACTCATTCCCATATCCTTTGTGTTTTTGTTCCTATATAAAGTCAAAAAATCAACATCAAATTACGAACCAATTTTTTACAATGTCAATTTGACACACGTTAAAATAACCATAAAAAAAACCAAACTCCACTAGATGTGAAATTTCGGTTTTTATATGTCATATCAGAATATGCGCTGCAGATCACGCTAAAAGCTTACGCTGTTCAGGTCTACCCCACCAAATTAATGATTTTTCCCGGAACAATAATGATCTTATTTGGCGTCCTTCCTTCCAATTGTTTTATTGTTCTTTCGTCTTTCATAATGATTTGTTCAATTTGATCTTTGGTTAAATCCAAAGGCAATGTGATCGTAAAACGCATTTTTCCGTTGAAAGAAACTGGGTATTCTTTTTCAGATTCTACTAAATGCTTTGGTTCGAAAACCGGAAATGGCACCGTCGCGACAGAACCTCTATTTCCCAACAAACTCCATAATTCCTCTGCGATATGCGGGGCATAAGGCGAAATCACAATTGCTAGTGGTTCAAGAATGGCACGGGAATGACAAGCTTGAGTCGACAATTCATTGACACAAATCATAAATTGTGAAACCGAAGTATTGAATGAAAAATTCTCAATATCATCAGAAACTTTCTTAATGGTCTTGTGTAAAGTTTTTAGATTGTCTTTGGTTGGCAGCTCATCAGTGACAATCATTGCCTGTTCATCGAAATACAAACGACACAGTTTTTTTAAGAAACCAAAAACTCCAGAAATACCCGAGGTGTTCCAAGGTTTGGCTTGTTCCAATGGCCCTAAAAACATTTCATACAAACGCAAAGTATCTGCTCCGTATTCATTACAAATATCATCTGGCGTTACCACATTGTATTTAGATTTCGACATTTTCTCGACTTCACGACCCACGATGTATTTTCCGTTTTCGTCACAAATGAATTCGGCATCTTTATAATCTTCTCTCCAAGCTTTGAATTTTTCTATGTCTAACTCATCTGAAGAATTGACCATTGAAACGTCTGCATGAATAGGCTGCACATTCTGCCCATCAATCTTGTTTTTAGAAACAAATGTATTTGTTCCTTCAACTCTATAAACAAAAGCACTCGTTCCCAAAATCATCCCCTGATTAATCAGTTTTTTGAAGGGTTCTTCCGTTGGTGCAAAACCTTTGTCCTTTAAAAATTTATTCCAAAAACGGGAATACAATAAATGCCCGGTTGCATGTTCGCTTCCGCCAATGTATAAATCAACGCTTTCCCAATAAGCAAGCGCTTCTTTACTAGCAATTTCGTTTTCATTGTGCGCATCCATATAACGCATCCAGTAAAAAGAACTTCCCGCCCAACCTGGCATAGTGTTAAGTTCCAATGGAAAAATAGTTTTGTTGTCTACCATCTGACTACTGACAACTGAACACTGAACACTGTCCCAAGCCCAAACCTCAGCATTCCCTAAAGGAGGTAATCCGTCTTCTGTTGGCAAATACTTCTCCACTTCTGGTAAAACAATAGGTAAATATTTTGAATCAATCATTTTTGGTAAGCCACTCACATAATATACTGGGAATGGTTCTCCCCAATACCTTTGTCTAGAGAATACAGCATCACGCAAACGGTAATTAATTTTTGCGTATCCTTGGTTTAATTTCTCCAATTCTTCAATCGCTTTCTTGGCCGCTTCTTTATATGTAAGGCCGTCCAAGAAATCTGAATTGGCAATAATCACGTTGTCTTTAGAACCATAGGCTTCTTTGGAAATGTCAACATTAGCAAAAATGTTTTTTATTTCTTTCATTCCGCTTTGACCTTTAAAGAAATTAGCAAAAGCATAATCTCTTTCGTCTCCACAAGGAACTGCCATTACAGCTCCTGTTCCATAACCTGCCAAAACATAATCTCCAATCCAAACAGGAACTGGCTCTTTGGTAAAAGGATGCTCAACATAGGCTCCTGTAAACACACCAGAAATGGTTTTAACATCGGCCATGCGTTCTCTTTCCGAACGTTTTGCAGTTTTTTCAACGTAAGCCTCAACAGCTACTTTCTGTTCTGGAGTAGTGATTTTCGCTACCAATTCGTGCTCTGGAGCAAGAGTCATAAAAGTAACTCCGAATATGGTGTCAGGACGAGTGGTAAAAACTTCGATCTTATCAATGACAGAAGCTACACCTTCACTTTCATCTAATTCTTGTGTGATCGCATCTAGAACTCCATCGATATTTCTTAAAATTTCTTCTTTGTTAAAACGAATTATTTTAAACCCTTTTTCAATAATAACTTTCGATCTTTCTACATTTGCAACTTCTTGAAAATCTATAGTCTCATCGTTAATTACAACAACCATTTTTTTTGAAAGACAAACAAAGTCAACGATAAAGTCACCTATTAAATATTGGTGCTTGAACTTATAATCTAATGCTTTTGACTTTAAACTTTGCCATAATTTTTGTTCAGTCACCGTTGAATCCCCTCTGATTTCTAGTGCTTTTTCGAGCGCAAAACTATTGTTGTTTTCGCTGTTAATACCTACTGGCATAACTGGAAAACTAACCATCGCCCCAATAGATTTTCCAATCCAGTTGCGTTGACTTTCTTTAATACTTTCACTCCAATCGACATCATTCAATCCTTGCAGCAAGCGCTCTGCGTATGCAGAAATACGCATGCTCCATTGCGTCATTTTTTTACGAACTACAGTGAAACCACCACGTTCTGAAACTCCATTTACAATTTCGTCATTCGCCAAAACTGTCCCCAAACCTGGACACCAGTTCACTTCAGCCTCCGCCAAGTAAGTCAGTCTATATTGCAATAGTATTTCTTCCTGATGTTTATTTGTGAAAGCATTCCATTCAGTTGCAGAAAAAAAGATGATTTTGTCATCGCAAACCGCATTGATTGTTGCGTTTCCTTCCTTTTCAAAAACCGAAATTAATGTCGCAATATCTTCCGCTTTGTCACTATGTTTATTATACCAAGAATTGAATAGTTGGATAAAAATCCATTGAGTGTGTTTATAGTAATCGGGATTTGAAGTGCGCACTTCTCTGCTCCAATCGAACGAAAACCCTATTTTGTCCAACTGCTTTCTATAACCTGCAATTTGATTTCCTTCTTTATCAAAACCTCCGTCAATATTTACTGAAGTAGTATCTTCCGGACGCTGCCCCGTTTGAATAGCATATTGTTCTGCAGGTAAACCAAAACTATCATACCCCATTGGATGCAAAACATTAAAACCTTGATGCCTTTTATATCGTGAATACACATCGGAGGCAATGTAACCTAATGGATGACCTACGTGCAATCCTGCACCAGATGGATAAGGAAACATGTCAAGCACATAATATTTGGGCTTTTCGGACTTGTTTTCTGCAGCAAAAGTTTGATTTTCTGCCCAATATTTTTGCCATTTGGCCTCTATTTCGTTCGGATTGTATTTCATTCCCTTTATTATTGTTTTTTAATGGAGAAATGCAGTCGCTAACTCCCATCATTAGTTCGGATTCAATGTTATATATGCTTTTTCACAATGAATTATAAAGCGGCAAATTTACGTTTATTGTACGAAAGTTGAAACTTTGGACGTTATTAACTTCAAATAAAGAAATTCTTTATTATTTTTACCCCGTAATTAAAGTAAACTATGAGTTCTTCATTTGATAAATTTCAAAAACGCAGGTTAATTTCCTCTTATTTTTCGGTAGTGCTAAGCGTATTCTTAGTTTTATTCTTATTGGGGATTTTAGGATTTTTTATCATAAATTCACAAAAACTAGCCAACGATTTTAAAGAAAAAATTGCCATGACGGTATTTTTCAAAAATGAGGCAAATGACAGTATACTAAAGACTTTTGGCAAACAATTAAAAGTAGCTCCATACGCAAAATCAAATGTTTTTGTTTCCAAAGAAACTGCTGCGAAGCAACATACTGATATCATTGGTGAAGACTTCATGACTTTCCTTGGAGAAAATCCTTTGCAAAATTCGTATGACATTCACTTAAAAGCGGAATACGTGGAAAAGGACAGTATTCCAAAAATTGAAAAACAACTACGATCTAACCCTATGATTTCAGATATTGTTTATGATAAACAATTAGTGAATATGGTCAATGACAATATCAAAAAAGTGAGTATGTGGATTTTAATAATAAGTGGCTTTTTGACTTTTATCGCCGTTTTGTTAATCAATAGCTCATTACGTCTTTCGATACATTCTAACCGCTTTATCATAAAAACCATGCAGATGGTCGGCGCAACAAAATCATTTATAAGAAAACCGTTCGTGATGCGAAGCGTAAAACTAGGAATGCTTGGAGCCGCATTGGCAATCCTCGCGCTACTTGGTGTTTTAGCCTACGTTGAAACCAGCTTTCCTGACCTTGGAATCTTGAATGACAAAGTACTAATTGCAGCAGTACTATTGTGTGTGCTGGGGTTTGGTATACTAATTACATGGCTAAGCACTTATTTTGCAACGCAACGATTCTTGAATTTAAGGACAGACGAACTTTATTAATTTACGATTCTAAAAAACTACAATATAATTCAGCATTTTTTTAATGTTGAAATAAACTCAGCATAAATGGAAAATAAAGCACACAAACAAGAGTTCCTTTTTGGCAAAATAAACTACAAAATTCTACTGATTGGCATTGGAGTTATCATCCTTGGTTTTTTACTAATGTCAGGTGGAGGGAGTGATGACCCAAACGTTTTCAGCGACGCAATATTCAGCTTTAGAAGAATTCGCTTGGCACCTACAACCGTTTTGATTGGTTTTGGGATTACTATTTATGCCATATTAAAGAATCCAAACAAAGCCTAGATGAATACATTACAGGCTTTTCTAATTGCCATTCTCGAAGGAATAACTGAATACCTTCCTATTTCCTCGACAGCTCATATGGTTTTTCTGAGCTCCTATTTTGGAATTCAAGAAGACGATTTTGTCAAACTTTTTCAGGTTTCTATTCAATTTGGTGCTATTCTAGCAGTCGTCGCTTTATATTGGAGAAAATTTTTCGATTTCTCTTCCCTTAATGTTGCGATGCGCTTTTATCTCAAACTTATTTATGCCGTAATTCCGGCCTTAGTTTTAGGAAAATTATTTGACGATAAAATCGAAGCAGTTATGGGCGATCCTATTCCCATCGCAATTGTATTAATTTTAGGCGGAGTAGTTCTGCTTTTTGTTGACAGTCGTTTTCAAAACCCAACTGTTGTTAAAGAAGAAGACATTACCGTAAAAAAAGCCGTAGCGATAGGTTTTTGGCAATGTTTGGCTATGATGCCAGGAACAAGTCGTTCTGCCGCTTCAATAATTGGTGGAATGCAACAAGGATTAACACGTCATGCAGCTGCAGAATTCTCTTTCTTTCTGGCAGTTCCAACAATGATGGCAGTTACATGTTATTCGCTTTTCTTAAAAACTTACGAGACTACTCAATTGAAGGGTTACGAACTTATTCTAAAGTCTAACGAAAACATACAATTGTTCCTTATTGGAAATCTCGTTGCCTTTATCGTTGCCATTATAGCAATAAAGTTCTTTATTGAGATCATAAAAAAATACGGTTTCAAGCCTTGGGGATGGTACCGAATTATTGTTGGTGCATTTTTATTAATTTACTTTACATATCTAAAATAATTCTATTTGAAGACAGCAGAAGATTTCCAAAACGGACAAATTTTATTAATTGACAAACCCTTGAAGTGGAGTTCTTTTCAGGCTGTAAACAAATTAAAATACGCGCTCATAAACAAATTAGGGCTACCAAAAAAAATTAAAATTGGACATGCGGGCACTTTAGACCCCCTAGCGACAGGACTGCTATTAATATGTACTGGAAAGTTCACGAAAAGAATTACTGAACTTCAAGGCCAAGCCAAAGAATACACAGGTACTTTTTTTATAGGTGCGACAACACCTTCATATGATTTAGAAACTGAAGTTGATGAGACTTTTGAAACTACTCATATAAATGAATCCCTAATCCTCGAAACCGTGAAACAGTTTATGGGCGAAATTGATCAAAAGCCACCTATTTTTTCTGCCATTAAAAAAAACGGAATTCGTTTGTACGAACATGCACGCGCTGGCGAAACTGTAGAAATAGCCACTCGGAAAACCAGTATTCATGAATTTGAAATCACTAGAATCGAACTGCCCGAGATCGACTTTAGAGTAGTTTGTAGCAAAGGGACTTACATTCGTTCTTTAGCATTTGATTTCGGACTCGCTATGAAATCTGGGGCGCACCTCACCGTTTTACGAAGGACAAAAATTGGAAATTATGACGTGACAAACGCCATAAATGCGGAATTATTCGAAGAAACTATAAGTCCTACTCTTTAAATAAAAAAGAAAAACACATCACAAAACTCAAAATTGATTTTGTGATGTGTCTTTTTCCTAAAATGAAGTACTTTTATACCATACTCTTTTTGTCTATGTGGCTGCTCACCACTGGTTTAATAATTACTTATGTTTTCACCTCCAAAAAGAAAGTTTGATAAATAATCGTAAAACCTTTCAAATAGCTTTTTCATAATGATGTTTTTTAAAATTGTGAAACAATATATTAACACGAATAAAATAGTATATCAAATAGAAAATGGCGGATATTGAAGGGCGGAGCTAAGTTATAATTTTTCTACGATAAAAACAACACTTAATCAACTAACTTTAAGTAGCTTGCCGATACCGCCGTTTTTTATAAGACTTTGTAAATCAGCAAAAAAAAGTTCCGATTTGATTAGCCTTAGCCATGTAGGAAAAATAATAAAACAGCAGTTCCTTGAATTTAAATCGGCTTAGTTTGCAACAAAACAACCTATAAAAACGTCGAATTTATCTCGACGATCACTACACTAATATTAGTACGTAATGCCTAGAATTTACTTTTATAGGTACGCAACTAGAAGTGTCTATTGGTCCAAATCAAGCATCATCCCAATAATTTCATTTTGAATAGATTGGCCTTTATCGTGCAGATACCATACTTCTAATTGCATTTCTACGGCTTCGTCAATTGACCCATGCTCTTTGATATAATCATTAATCAAATCTGAAGCTCCTTTGGGTCTTGGTCCCCAGTGAGCAAGCATACCGCCCGTTTCTCGATTAATCACAATTAGTTTAGGAATAGATCTTTTCTTATTTGTCAAAAATAAGCGCATCAATTCTTCGTTTTCATTTCTTAGCACAATTTTTACATCAACTTTACCTTTGGACTCTCTAGCCATCTCGTTAAAAACGGGTAGTGCCTGAGCTGCATCACGACTCCAACCTTCGGTAATGACTAACCATATATACTCGTTTTTCAAGGATCGCAAGCTCTGAATGATACCCTCTGGTATTTTTATTGTTTTCTCCAAAAGATTCATGCGGGTTTGGTTCAAACCACTGCAATTTGTCAATTTTGCTGACTGTTCATTACCGGTAGATCTTTCATCACGAAGCAAATCAGACACCATTTTTCTATATTCTGTATATGAATGACTATTAAATAGTGCTTTAGCAACTGTCGTTTTCATGTTTTCTTTTTACACAAGTAAAGCTAAAATAATTTAACCATTTTAAATATGATAAAAATCATATCCAAGTAAACAAAAAGTGTAATTTTATAAAAAACTAATAAAAGTAGATGAATTTAGCTTCAAAATCGATTGGCCTTGCGCTCTCCGGCGGTGGATCAAAAGGTTTGGCTCACGCTGGTGCCTTAAAATTCTTGGAAGAAAAAAACATTCGCCCAAATCGGATTGCTGGAACAAGTGCCGGATCGATCGTCGGCGCTATGTATGCTTGGGGGAAAACCCCAGATGAAATTTTAGATTTTTTTAAATCCATCTACCTTTTTCAATGGAGACATTTCACATTCAAAAAAGCCGGTTTTATCGATTCAGACTCGTTTAGAAATGATTTTTATGCTATTTTTAAAGATGCGGTGATTGGAGAGTTAAATATTCCTACGCAAATTACGGCAACAGACATGGTGAAGGGAAGATTGAAGATTTTTGATTCGGAAACGAAAATCATCGATGCTCTTTTAGCCTCATCAGCTTTTCCTGGAGTAATCTCCCCTTTTGAAATAAGAGGAGAACATTATAGCGACGGCGGTATTTTAAATCATTTCCCAACGGATATTTTGCAAGGACAATGCGAAATCATAATTGGCGTTTACGTAAGCCCTGTACAAAAAATAGAAGCTAAAGATCTGAATTCCATAAGAGCAGTTACTTCAAGGGCTTTTGATATTCTTTCTGCGAACACAAATCTGCAAAAATTTAGCATCTGCGATTGGGTAATTGAACCTACGGAGTTAACTCTTTACAGTACATTTGAAATGAACAGACTTAAAATGGACGCCATTTTTAATATCGGATATGAAGCAGCGAAAAGCTCTTATGAAAAACTTAATCTATAAAACTTTGGCGACGCTATTTCAAAAAAAAAGAATATGACTATATTTGCACGAAACAACTCAACAAACACATGAAATATAAAAGAATTCTTCTGAAATTAAGTGGCGAAGCTTTAATGGGCGATAGACAATACGGTATTGACCCAGTGAGATTAGCTGAATACGCCGAAGAAATCAAAAAGATTCACAATAAAGGGGTCGAAATCGCCATTGTGATAGGTGGGGGAAATATTTTTAGGGGTGTTGCTGGAGCCAGCAATGGTATGGATAGAGTTCAAGGAGACTACATGGGAATGCTCGCCACTGTTATTAACGGAATGGCCTTGCAAGGCGCATTAGAAGACAAAGGAATGCTTACTCGTTTGCAAACGGCATTGAAGATCGAAGCCATAGCAGAACCTTATATAAAAAGAAGAGCGGTTCGCCATCTTGAAAAAGGCAGAATCGTGATTTTTGGAGCCGGAACCGGAAACCCTTATTTCACAACAGATACAGCAGCCGTTTTGCGAGGTGTTGAAATTCATGCTGATGTTATTCTTAAAGGAACAAGAGTGGATGGTGTTTATGATTCAGACCCAGAAAAAAATACTTCTGCAGTAAAATTTGATACTATTTCATTTGAAGATGTAATTAAAAAAGGGCTAAATGTGATGGACTCAACTGCATTCACTTTAAGCCAAGAAAACAAATTGCCGATAGTAATTTTCGATATGAACAAACAAGGAAATCTTGAGAAAATATGCGAAGGAGAAAACATAGGAACCGTAGTAAATATATAGTTAGCAGTAAGCAGTGATCAATTTGCAGTAAAACCGATCACTGTATACTGATCACTGACCACTAAATAAAAAGTTATGACTGAAGAAATTGAATTTATATTAGATAGCACAAAAGAATCAATGATTGGCTCTATTGCTCACTTAGAAAAAGAATTTTTAAACATTCGTGCTGGTAAAGCATCCCCCGCTATGTTAGGAAGTGTTTTTGTTGATTACTACGGTTCAGCAACGCCGCTTTCGCAAGTGTCAAAAATCAGTGTTCCAGATGCAAGAACGATCACCTTGCAGCCTTTTGAAAAAAACATGTTGCACCCCATCGAAAAAGCAATTATGATTGCTAATCTTGGTTTTAACCCAATGAATAATGGTGATGTAATTATTATAAGCGTTCCCGCATTGACAGAGGAACGAAGACGCGATCTTGCCAAACAAGCAAAAGTAGAAGCTGAAGATGCTAAAGTGGGTGTTCGAAATGCGCGTAAAGATGCCAATACAGAGATTAAAAAATTGGAGAAAGATGGAACATCCGAAGACATTTGTAAAAGTGCAGAAGAAGATGTTCAAAACTTAACCAATAGTTACATCAGGAAAGTAGATGAACTTCTTGTAACGAAAGAAGCCGAAATCATGAAAGTATAAATTTCATAAATTCAACATTAATATCCGTCTCGTTATTTTAACAGGACGGATATTTTTTTATAATATTTCCTAGTGTTTAATAATCAGAACCGACGGAACGCCGCTTAGCCAGTTAGCGTCTGAATTTATTAAAATTTTCCAACTCTCAAGACTAATCATCATAAGATCCTGGTTTTCCAAAAACGCAGTGTCAACCATGCTCTCCAACACAATCTCCATATTGTTCGGGTATTTTTGCTCGAGTGAGTTTACGGCACTCTGAATGACAAAATTGGTACGAACGTGACCGTTCAAATCCAAAACCACTATTTTAGAATTGTTGTTGCTGATCAGTTTTTGAGCATAATCAATCAACAAGGAATCCTCCGATTTAAAAACGGGAATAAAAACTCGGTCTATTTCTTGTAATTCTTTGTCAATCAATATTCCCAACGGTAACTTCGTTTTCGCGACGATCTGTCTGGTTCTTTCATCAAAAGGAGAATTTTCGAACAAGCCTTCCTTACCCGTGAATTTGTCAATCAGCCGATCCGGATTGATCATCCTGGTTGTGAAACCTACTACTCTGCCAAGCAACGTACCTTCGAAAATAGATTTTCCCAAGCCTACCAATAGCAGATCATAATCTCCGTGATTCGCAACATCAACAATTTCGTTTTCAATATCGTTGGTAACCTTAAAGATGGTCGCTATTTTCAGGTTTAATTGCTCTGCCTCTTCAAAAATAGGATCAAAACTACTTTTTTCTTTATCTTCCAAGTTGAAAGAATGCAACTCATCACTCAACGAAAAATGCATCGCGGTGATATCAGAGCTGTTTTTTTGTTTTTTTGCCAAGCTATTTGCTAATCGCAATAATGACTTCCCCTTCTCATTATTCCCAAACGCGAAGAGTATTCGGTATTTATTCTGACTCGTAACTTCCTCGGCTTCGGCGGTATCTTTATTTCTAAAAATAAAATTAATAAAATCCAATGCAGGACCGGTCATAAAAGTTGTTACTAATGCCATTATCACCATCATCGCAAACACTTCTGGATTAAGGACCTTTAATTCCAACCCTATATTTAAAACGATTAATTCCATTAGTCCTCTAGTATTCATTAAAGCACCAATGGTTAAACTATCTTTCCAGTTTTGTCCCACAAAGCGAGCAGCCAAAGCGCTTCCTAGAAACTTGCCCGTAACGGCAACTGCAATAATAGCTGCGGTTACTTTCCATAAATAAGGGTCGTTAATAAGCCCTATTTGTGTTTGTAAACCCGTGTACACAAAAAATAGAGGCAGCAAAAGAATGACAGCAACATCCTCTACTTTTTCTATAAATATCATCCTAAATTTAGAAACATCGGGCATAATAGAGCCCATCATAAAAGCTCCAAATAGCGCATGAATTCCAATTACCTCAGTGGCGTACGAAGACAGAATAAGAAAGAGAAAAAAAATGGCCATCACCGGCTTTCCAATACTAGCCTTTGAACCATATAAATCACCAATTCTTTTCAAAAAAGGCTTTACGATAAAGATCATGGCAAGCACATAAAGTACAGCAAGCGAAATTACATATACTGACCCAACGAAATTTCCCGCTTTTACTATTGCAATTACCACGGCCAGAAGGCACCAAGCGGTAATATCATCTGCCGCAGCACATGTTATCACTATGGCTCCTAACTTCGTTTTATGAATCTCTCTCTCTTGGACAATTCGCGCTAACACCGGAAAAGCGGTTATACTCATGGCGATTCCCATAAACAAACTAAAGGAAAGAAACTCAACACCCGTTGGAGCAAATTTATTATAAACGAAATAAGACAGTCCAATGCCCATTGCGAATGGAATAATTATACTGGCATGACTGATCACGATTGCTTCACTAGCCTTATTTTTCAAGATTTTTATATCGAGCTCCATTCCTATGACAAACATGAAAAGAATAAGCCCTACTTGACTTAGGAATTTTAAATTCCCCAAGGATTCAACGGGAAATAACGCAGCCGAAAATTCAGGAAAATATAGCCCGACCAAGGATGGGCCCAAAACGATTCCTGCAATGATTTCGCCAATAACCGTTGGTTGTCCAATTTTTTTAAAAACCCATCCAAAAAGACGAGCCACTAAAATTATCATTACTATCTGAGACAATAATATGGCCAAAGGATCTTGGAAATTTTCATGCAGTGCTGTCAAGAATTCATTCCAGCTATTACTCCCCATGTCAGATACAGCAACAATTTTACCTCCTTGCAATTGTTTTCCCTTGGTGAGTACCCAATAAATCAAAACGGTAAAACCACCTGTAACACTGAAATAAAACAAGCTGTTTTTATGTTTTTTCATATTCCTTTTATGATAGCTATTTCATTTTAATACGTACACAAAGATGTGAAATTCTATCATATGTTTTACAACAGTCAAATTAAGATTTTTACGAAATTTAAAAACACGTATTTAGCGTAAAACAGTGTAAAATTTTTTAAACAAACCTCCTGTTTAGTGGTGGTTTTCACTACATTTGCACCCACTTAATACATTTATGAAAAAGAAGTCAAAAGTGGATTTCTGGGCGCTAATCGCCAGAATCGTGCTTAAAAATAGAATTGTTATACTTGGTGTTATTATCTTAATAACCGTGTTTTTAGCCCTGCAATGGAAAAACATTCGGTTTTCTTTTACAGAAGCTAATTTACTTCCTGATACTCACATTGTAAATAAAGAATACAATGCTTTTTTAAATATGTTTGGAGAAGAGGGGAATTTAATTGTCGTAGGGGTCAAAGACGACACTTTCTTCACTCCGAAAGCGTTTGCCGCATGGGATAAATTAATGAACGACATCAAATCCCAAAAAGAAATCGATTTGATTGTTTCCATCAGCGACTTGAAGAAGCTTCAGAAAAATGACAGCCTTCAGACTTTTGAATTAGTCCCTTTTGTGGATCAAAGTAAAACAATAAATCAAGAGTATCTTACGTCAATTAAAAAAGAGTTGTTTGAGAAAATGCCTTTTTACGAAGGATTACTTTTCAATAAAAAAAATGGAACTATTCGTTCAGCAATTTACTTAGACAAGGAAATTGTAAATACCTCCGAGCGCAGGGATTATATTTTAAGTGATTTTATCCCAAAAATTGAAGCTTTTGAAAAAGAAACGGGTATTGATTTACGGGTTTCAGGAATGCCGTACATCAGAACACTGAATGCAAAAAGCATTACTGACGAGATAAGCCTCTTTATAGGCGCATCTCTACTAGTCACTTCCTTAATTTTCTTTTTCTTTTTCCGCTCTTTTCGAGCGACTTTAATTTCAATACTTATCGTCGTAATTGGTGTCATGTGGACCTTCGGACTGCTTGGTTTATTCCATTTTGAAATTACGGTCCTTACCGCACTAGTTCCCTCATTGGTGATTGTGATTGGGATTCCCAATTGCATTTTTCTGACCAATAAGTACCAACAAGAATTTATTTCCCACGGTAATAAAGCGCGCGCGCTACAAAGGGTAATTACGAAGGTGGGAACCGCAACCCTGATGACGAACTTGACTACCGCCGCCGGCTTTGCCACTTTTATAGTTACCCAAAGTGAGTTGTTGAGAGAATTTGGAATCATTTCCTCTTTGAGTATTATCGCTTTGTTCTTTTTATGCCTCATCATCATTCCTATTTATTATAGCTACCAACCTATTCCAAAAAAGAAACATTTGGAACATTTAAGCCGTAATTATACTCGCGTCTTCATGGATTGGATAGAAAAAATGGTGAAATACAACAGACGTTATGTCTATGCCGTAGCTATCTTTTTGTTTTTAGTCAGTGCTATTGGCGCTTTTAAAATTAAGACCTCGGGTAGTTTGATTGAAGATATGCCGAAAAATACTGGGTTCTTTCAAGATATTCAGTTCTTCGAAAAAGAGTTTGAAGGAATAATGCCCCTTGAAATCACCATTGATACCAAAAGAAAAAAAGGAGTAATGAAACTCTCTACCTTGAAAAAGATGGATGAACTTCAAAAAACTATCGAGGAAATCCCTGAGCTTTCTAAACCTATTTCCATTCTAAATTTAGTTAAATATTCTAAACAAGCCTATTATAACGGGAACCCTGAATATTATGAGCTACCCACTTCTCAGGAACAAAGTTTTATTTTAGGTTACGCGAAAAACGCTACCAAGGATACCGATAACAACATCATGAAAAGTTATGTTGACAATACGGGGCAAGTGGCTAGAATTACTACTTTCATGAGAGATATCGCCACTGGGAACATGGGTAAAATCGAAACTAAACTTTGGACAAAAATCAACAAAGTATTTCCTTCAGACCGCTATAAAGTGGTACTGACTGGAAAAGCATTGGTTTTTGAAAAAGGAACAAAATACTTACTTGACAACTTGGTCACTTCATTACTATTTGCCGTTTTACTAATTTCACTTTTAATGGTTTTCATGTTCCGTTCCTTCAAAATGGTGATCGTTTCACTGATTCCAAATTTATTACCGTTAATGATTACTGCTGGACTAATGGGTTATTTTGGGATTCCTCTGAAGCCGTCTACGATTTTAGTTTTTAGTATTGCGTTTGGACTTTCAGTCGATGACACCATTCACTTTCTGGCACAATACCGTCAAGAGTTGACAAACAACAACTGGAAGATTAAAAAATCGGTTTTTGCAACTATAAAGGAATCTGGAATAAGTATGTTCTACACTTCAGTGGTTTTATTTGCAGGATTCTCTGTATTTATGTTGTCTGATTTTGGAGGTACAGTGGCTCTGGGAGGATTAGTGGCCGTTACCTTAATCTTCGGAATGCTATCGAATCTCATGCTGCTACCTTGTTTAGTGTTGACATTAAACAAATCCTTGGCCAACGAGCAAGAATTCATCGAACCTAAAATTGATGTTTTAAGTAACATGGAGGAAGAAGAACATTTAAAATAATTTATGACTACTCTGATAAAAATATATTTTTAGCTTTTATAAAGGTGAACGTCTTTTTATATAGCTTTTTTATAAGTTATTGCCTGAATTTCAGTAAGTGTTCGTCAATTAACGCTTTGTTTTTTCACGAGATACCAAAAAAATCACATCAATAACAACAATTAAATAATAGTAACTAATTGAATAACTACTTATACAAGATAAATCTTATTTTTAGCAGTACCCTTTTAAAGAAAAGAGCCTTCATTTATATTTTTAATTGAAAGGGGTTATGACTAAGTGTTTGATTTTTTAAACTAAAATTAACGATTACACCACAAAACATGACTCATCAAATTTCTGAGACAGAAAAATTAGCGGTTTCTAATAGCTACGAGAATTGGAAAAAATGGGGACCTTATTTAGCCGAAAGACAATGGGGAACTGTTCGTGAAGATTATAGCGATAACGGAGACGCATGGGGATTTATCAATCATGACAAAGCGCGAAGTAATGCCTATCGATGGGGAGAAGAAGGTATTGGTGGATTTTGCGACTCCCGTGAGATTTTATGCTTGGCTCCCGTTTTTTGGAACGGAAAAGACCCAATTTTAAAAGAACGCTTATTTGGCCTCACTAACAATCAAGGAAATCACGGAGAGGACGTTAAAGAACTTTATTTCCATCAAGTTTCAACGCCTACCCACTCCTACAACAAATACCTCTATAAATACCCGCAAAACGAATTTCCTTATGAGGAAATAATAGTAACAAACAATCACAGGAATAGAGAAGAATCAGAATTTGAACTATTAGATACTGCTGCCTTTAAAGACAATGCCTATTTTGATTGTTATATCGAATATGCAAAAGCGGATATTGACGACATTTTGATGAAAGTTACTGTGGTTAACAGAGGAAAGGACACCGCTGGAATTCACGTCCTTCCTCATCTATGGTTTCGTAATTTCTGGAAACACAATAACAGACATCCACGTCCTAATATGGAATCTGTTTCAGAGAATACCATACTTTCTAAAAGTAGCCGAAATAACGATTATTATCTTTATCATAATGAAGGTGAACAATTATTCTGCGAAAACGAAACAAACAACGAGCGCATTTATAATTCCCCTAATGAATATGATTATGTTAAGGATGGCATAAACAACCATATTATAGGCGGAGAAGCAACTGTAAACCCAGAAAAGCAAGGTACTAAAGCGGCTATCTGGCATCAATTCGACTTAAAAGCAGGCGCAGAAAAAAGCATCAAAATACGTTTGAGCAATGTCGCTTTAGAAAATCCCTGGGAAAATTTTGACACGATATTTGATATAAGAAAAACGGAATGTGAAGCATTCTATAATGAAATCATAAGTAAAGACATTCCAAAAGAGCATCGAGCTATTGCAAAGAGTGCATTTTCAGGATTGCTATGGACCAAACAGTTTTACTATTACAATGTCCACAAATGGATATTTGGTAGCACTGATGAAACAGCAGCCAACAGAAGAACTGACTCCCGCAATTTTAGCTGGCAACACCTTAATAACAGGCACATTATTTCCATGCCCGATAAATGGGAATATCCTTGGTATGCCGCTTGGGACCTCGCTTTTCACATGGCCTCCTTTGTAGAAATAGACCCTTATTTTGCTAAACAACAACTGCTATTAGTATTACAAGAGAGCTATATGCATCCCAATGGCCAAATTCCAGCGTATGAGTGGAATTTTAGCGATGTAAATCCGCCAGTTCACTCTTGGGCAGTGTGGACTGTTTATGAAAAAGACAGAAAGCGAACAGGCAAAGCTGACACTCCATTTCTAGAAAAAGCATTCCAAAAACTACTCATCAATTTTACGTGGTGGGTAAACCAAAAAGATACTAGTGGTACGGACTTATTTGAAGGCGGGTTTTTAGGTCTAGACAACATTGGCGTTTTTGACCGCAACCATATGCCGGAGGGAATTAAGAAAATGCAACAGGCAGATGCAACGAGTTGGATGGCGATGTTCTCTTTGAATATGTTGCGCATGTCACTTGAATTAGCAAAAACAAACAAAATTTACGAAGAAATCTCGGCTAAGTTTTTCAGGCATTTTTTAAATATCGCTTGGGCTATGCATCATATTGGAAAAAAAGACATTTCGCTTTGGGATGATGAGGACAATTTCTATTACGATGTTGTTGAAATGTCTGACGGAAGTACAGAACGTTTAAAAGTGCGTTCTTTAGTTGGTGTTATTCCAATGTTTGCAGTCGAAATCATGAATATCGATTTATTTAAAGAGTTAAAAGACTTTCAAAGACGATCAAAGGAAATTATAAGAACACGTCCCGATCTGGCATCCTTAATTTCAAATATAGAGAACGTCAATAAAGAGGGTAATTTTCTATTCTCGATTATGCGTGGTTTTAGATTAGAACACCTTTTGAAACGCTTGTTAGATGAAGACGAGTTTCTTTCTGATTATGGAATTCGTTCGTTATCTAAGTACCATAAAGACCATCCTTTTGTTTTTGGAGACCAAGGTCATCACCAAATTCAATATGAACCTGGCGAAAGTCGTTCGGGTATGTTTGGAGGAAATTCAAACTGGCGTGGTCCTATCTGGATGCCTTTGAATTATATGATCATTACGTCATTACGTAAATATTTTACTTTTTACGGGCCTACGTATGTTTATGAATTCCCTACAGGCTCAGGACACAAATTGAACTTAAATGAAATTGCCAACGAATTAACGAAAAGATTAGTCAATCTTTTTGAGACAAATGCCGAAGGTAAATTTCAATACCATTCTGATGACGCTGAAAAACATTTTGCGACAGACGAACATTTCAAAAACGAACATTTCTTCTACGAGTTTTTTGATGGAGACACAGGTAAAGGGCTAGGTGCATCTCACCAAACGGGCTGGACTGCTCTTATTGCCAATTTAATAATGGACATGGAGGACAATAAGTAAGCCCTACGTACTCAAAATTCATAGATTTGGGACAACCTGAAAGTCTATCCCATTTTTTATTAGCCACAGATTAAAAGGATTAGTACAGATTAATCCTTTTAATCTGTATAGCTGTAACTTAAATTTTTACACGCTAAGCAAGGCCCATTGCAACATTTGGTTTTAAGATTTATTTTAAACCAATACATTTATTCCCCACTTACTTTCTCAAAAGCAACCTCTAGACTTTTAAAATCAGATAGTACTTTTACGATTACTCCTTCTTCGTTGATTATAAAATGTGTAGGAAAAGCATTGAGTTGTAAGGTCAAATTCATATAGGATTTCATATTGGGAACAACAGCATACGAAAGTGGTTTTCTAGCTAAAAAGGGTTTTAACTGTTCTGGCGAATCCTCGGCTAGGCTTAGAAATACAATATCGTTTCGACTTTTATACTTGCTGGCTAATTGGTTGACATCGGGAAATTCCTTGATGCAAGCAGAACAATGAATGTACCAACATTTTATAACTACAATTTTTCCTTTAAGATTTTCATTTGTAATTAAATTACCGTTTAAATCTTTGAATGAAAATTCAGGAAATGGCTCGCCTTCTTTCTTTAGATTTTGAATTTCATTGAAAGCTGTTTCAGTAATTGTAGCTTTGATACTTGTGTCTGATGCTGGATCAATCTTAAAAAGTTTGTAATAAAAAATAGTGGTATCTGAATCTAACCGAATTGGGATGTAATTTCCCTCACTTAATTCTTTTAGAAAATGGACTTTGGTAATTTATTTTGAATTTGCATCTAATGCTACAAAATCCCTAGAAAGCATAATATTATTGTACTGATAGGTCCACCAATCCATAAAATCAGTTTGAATATCAATTGGATTTACTTCAGGTTTGCCAAACGAATTTTGTCCAGAACAAGAAGCAAGTAACAGCACTAAGAAGATGGCGTAGAATGTTTTTTTCATTGCGGTTTACTAGGCGATTAAATTAACCATTTGCTTAAAGAAGCAAAAAATAATATGATTACTAAAGCTGAACAAAATTAAAAAAAGAACTCCATTTTATCTATTAAATACTCTGAAAAGTAGTAAATTTATTGAAAAGAAGCCTCACGAATCAAAATTCTTTTTTAAAATAAAAAGCTGTTCTAGTAAATTAAGCTACATGAATAATACGAATTTAAAAGATAATTTCCACCTACTGCTTTTGGGGATTGCATTTGCATTATTTTTATTTGGTGTCATAATTCCACTATCTTATGATTACTTTGTCATAAAAAAATTCTTTGAAGGATACGCCGTAATTCTTAATGTTTTTATTTTCATCTTATTTACATTACCGATTGACCTTATTTTTCTCTTAAAAAAAGACTATCATGTGTTGAAAAATATTGGAATAATTTATTTACTCTTGGTTGTATTCTCCTATATTGGATATACCATTTCGTTATTAGTTTCAGCTATCGTTTCGGGATATGGAATCTATTTTAATCTTAGTCACTTTATAAAACGAAGTAAGACAAGAAACCCATAATTCCAATATTTCCTAGCCCCGATAGTAGCGGCATCCTTTTACTTTTTTCTTTAAAAAGTAAAAGATAAAGCGAATAGCGGGAAATAGCTCCTGAATACACTATCACAACAATGACATTTAAAAGAAATCGATTATATTTGTAATTCGATTGAACCAGAATTTTTAATATCAATTATACAATTAAATGAGACATACAAAAGTTAAAGACTTACTAGACAGTACAACGACACTTCATGAAGTAAATGCAAAAGGTTGGGTGAGAACTTTTAGAAACAATCAATTTATCGCTTTAAATGATGGTTCTACCATCAACAATATACAATGTGTTGTCGATTTTGAGAACACTCCCGATGAAACATTGAAGAGAATAACTACTGGCGCCGCTATTTCTGTAACAGGAACTTTGGTCGAAAGTAAAGGTGCTGGTCAGAAAGTTGAAATTCAAGTGAACAAGCTGGAAATATTAGGAGACTCTGACGCAGAGAAATTCCCAATACAGCCAAAAAACAAACCAAGCTTGGATTACTTACGTGAAAATGCACATTTGCGTGTACGTACCAATATGTTTGGCGCAATCATGCGCGTGCGTTCGGTTTTATCGTTTGCCGTTCATAGTTATTTTCAGGAAAAAGGCTTTGTGTATGTTAATACGCCAATCGTTACTGGATCTGACGCGGAAGGTGCTGGTGAAATGTTTAAAGTTACAGCTTTACCATTTGACGGTACTCCAAGAACTGAAGATGGAAAGGTAAATTACAAAGAAGATTTCTTTGGTAAGGAAACAAACCTTACCGTTTCAGGTCAGCTGGAAGCAGAAACCTATGCTATGGCTTTGGGCCAAGTATATACTTTTGGACCAACATTTAGAGCCGAAAACTCAAACACTTCTCGCCATTTAGCTGAATTCTGGATGATTGAGCCCGAAGTGGCTTTTAATGATTTGGACGACAATATGGATTTGGCTGAAGATTTTATTCAGTATGTAATTAAATATGTTTTAGACAAATGTCCAGACGATTTGAAATTTCTAGAAGGAAGATTGCTAGATGAAGAGAAATCAAAACCACAGGCGGAAAGAAGTGAAATGGCTTTGCTTGACAAATTAAATTTTGTTTTAGAAAACAATTTCAAACGCGTATCTTACACTGAGGCGATAGATATTTTGAGAGATTGTACTCCAAATAAAAAGAAAAAATTCAATTATATCATCAACGAATGGGGAGCTGATTTACAATCAGAACACGAGCGTTATTTAGTAGAAAAACACTTTAAATGCCCAGTAATCTTGTTTGATTACCCAGCAAATATCAAAGCATTTTATATGCGTTTAAACGAAGACGGAAAAACAGTTCGTGCTATGGATATCCTTTTCCCTGGAATTGGCGAAATCGTAGGAGGATCTCAAAGAGAAGAGCGTTTTGATGTTTTGGTAGAAAAAATGAAAGCTTTAGGAATCGACGAAGAAGAATTATGGTGGTACCTTGATACACGTAGATTTGGTTCAGCGGTTCACTCTGGTTTTGGACTTGGATTTGAAAGATTAGTGCTGTTTGTAACTGGAATGACGAACATACGTGACGTAATTCCTTTTCCAAGAACGCCAATGAATGCAGAGTTTTAAAAAAAAATTATTCGGTTAATTGCTTAACCAAATAAACGATTAACCGAATAAACGATTAAACTTAATGCTGAAGCAATTCTTAAATTTAAAATTATCTCAGAAATTATCTCCGCAGCAAATACAGCTGATGAAGTTAATTCAATTGCCTACGCAAGCCTTTGAGCAACGTTTACTCGAAGAAATGAATGAAAATCCTGCACTTGAAGCGGGTAAAGAAGAAGAGGAATACGAAAAGGATGAATATGAAAATGAAGATTACGATGATTATGACGATTCGGAATCCGACAGAATCGAGGCCGAAGACATTAATATTGACGAATATCTGAGTAATGACGAGACCCCCGATTATAAAACACAAGCCAATAATTACAGTGATGATGATGAGGAACGGGAGTCTCCATTAGCAGCACCAGTGAGTTTTCATCAAGATTTGATCAACCAGTTAAACACTTTCATTTTGAATGACGACGAAAGGGATATCGCTGAATTTCTTGTTGGAAGTATTGATGACATGGGGTATATCCGTAGAAGCGTAGCTGACATTGTCGATGATTTGGCGTTTACTCAAGGAACTTATACTGATGAACTGACTGTAGAAAGAATGTTGCACGTAATCCATGAACTGGAACCTTCAGGAGTTGGCGCAAGAGATTTACAAGAATGTTTACTGTTACAATTAAAACATAAAACCCCTACAGAATACCTGGAACTGGCTACTGATATTATCGAAAATCAGTTTGATGCTTTTACAAAAAAACATTATGACAAGTTAATCCAGAAATATAATATTTCGAATGAGCAGCTAAAAAAAGCGATTCATGAAATAGAAAGACTCAACCCGAAACCAGGTGGAGCCTTTACAGGTAATAATAAAATCACGGAGAATGTCGTTCCCGATTTTGCCATTAGAATCGTAGATGGCGAACTGGAATTGACTTTAAATGGAAGAAATGCCCCTTCGCTGCATGTTTCCAAAGATTATCAAGAAATGATGCAGACTTACAAGGAGTCCAAGGATAAATCAGGTACACAAAAAGATGCCGTTCAGTTTATCAAACAAAAACTGGACTCCGCAAAATGGTTTATTGACGCCATTAGACAGCGTCAGGAAACACTTTTTGTAACGATGAACGCCATCATGCATTATCAGGAAGAGTATTTCCTAGATGGCGACGAGATCAAGTTGAAACCGATGATTCTAAAAGACATTGCGGACCTGGTAGGCCTTGACATATCAACTATTTCACGTGTAGCCAACAGTAAATATGTAGAAACACCTTACGGTACAAAACTGATTAAAGAATTCTTCTCAGAAGCGATGAAAAATGACCAGGGTGAAGATGTTTCGACACTTGAAATTAAAAAAATATTGCAGAATATCATTGAGGAAGAGGACAAGAAAAAACCTTTACCAGATGATCAATTGGCCGAATTGCTAAAAGAGAAAGGTTATCCTATTGCTAGAAGAACTATTGCAAAATATAGAGAACAACTAGACATCCCTGTAGCAAGAATGAGGAAAAAGATTTAGAAATTTTGTGGTTCCAATAACAACTTGAAATTTGAATTTCAGGACTACTTTTTTTCTAATCCACAAAAAAAAACGCATAATGAAAGTTTTTCATTATGCGTTTTTCTATGTTTTAGCAAAACTTTATTTCCTAAGGAGTTTTATAAAAGTTACCCCATGAGGCGGAATTGATGTTGGGAACTCATTTTTGAAAACACCCAAATCTTTTTGCCTCCATATATCTCTAATTTCAAAGCTATTATCCAATCCAATTTCAGCAAAATTAAGTTGGATCTTTGCATAATTTTCGCTCATATTGAAAATACCAATTGCTTTGCCACCATCATCAAGGTCTTTTACCCAGATTTCAGTATCATCTGTCTTAATTTTTTGCTGTGCTTGCCTTCCTAAAACATCTTGATTTACAGCAATCACTTCGTCATTTGTTAAAAGATTAAGTGTAAAATCGTCCAGCATATTAATATCACAACCTATTAATAAAGGAGCAGACAACAAACACCACAAACTAATATGAGAATATTGTTCATCTGGATTTAGTCTAGATGGTCTTAGCTTTCCTGACCAACCTACCTGACCTACAACCAACATATCTGGATCATTCCAGTTCCCGGGTTTTGCATAAGGATATAATTTACCTTGGGTAAACCCTGTGTTTTTTACACTTTGCCAAGAGTCATTGATATCATCAGTAGTTCTCCAGCTATTTCCAGACACTTCGCCTCCCCACTTCCAAACATCTGCCATTCCATATTGACACAAACTATAAACAATGTCGCGGGATTGACTTAACAAGGCTTTCTGCATTATTTTATACGGTTTTTGAAAAGCCGCAAGTGACGAATCTTTTGCTTGATAAAAAATATCGTCATAACTACACCAATCGTATTTTAAATAATCCACACCCCATTTTGAATATATTGCTGCATCCTTATCTTCATATTGATAAGATCCTAAATAATCTCCACAGGTTTTAGTACCCGGAGAAGAATATATCCCAAATTTCATTCCGTTATCATGCAACCAATCTCCCATGGATTTCATATCCTTAAATTTTTTATTGGAAGAAATAGTACCGTCATCATTGCGTTTTTCACTTTCCCAGCCGTCATCAATATTAACAAAACTCCATCCGTGGTTAATTAACCCTTTGTCTATAATTGCTTGCGCAGAACTTCGCACCTTTTCATCACTCACACTTAACCCCCAACAGTTCCAACTATTCCAACCCATTGGCGGAGTTAGCGCTATTTGATCTCCAACTTTAATAACAAAATCTTGAACTGCTTTGCCTAATTTATTTGAAACAACTACCGATAATTTATAGTTTCCTTTATTAGATATTTTTCCGCTAATGATTCCTGTTTTACTATTTAAACTCAAATCTCTAGGAAGATCTTTCACTTTATAAATCAATTCTCCTTTACCCGTTGCCGCAATTTTAAACAACATAGGGGAGTTTGGACGAACTCCAAAAACTGCAGGACTATTAATTCTAGGAATGTCGGAAGATGCGGGCGTAAGGATATATGGCGTAACACAAACTACATTTTTTTCTTCAGAACTTTCATTTTCTTTGAAAGAAGAAACAATTTCAATTCTTTTAGAAACATCAGTGACTGCAATATTCTCTTCGAATTGGGCCTGACCTTTTAATTGAATAGGTTTATTTACGGTATTTATTATTTTATTGGTCTCCCCGTCTTTGGTATAGATAGTCCAAATTCCTTCAATCACACTTTGAGTTGTGTTTTTTATTACAACATGATAATCCATTTTTTTGATAGAGTCTGCTTCAATATTCATGTCTAAAACATCTTTCAACGTATTCATTCTAACAGTAGGAACAGCGCCAAAAACACCACCGCCTCCTGAAAAATCGGACACCCGTATAGCAAGTATGTTTTCTTTATCCCAATTGATACCGACCTTATTGGTATCCACTTTGTAAACCCTATTCACTCCCCATGCAGTAACAGGTCCTTCTGTATCAATTGGAAAACTGCCTGTTTTACCAATCATTACGCCATTAAAATACGTTTCATCTGCATCATCTATTCTACTGAGAAAAAAAGTCAACCCTTCTTTTGCAGCAGCTTCACTTTTAAATGACGAAGGCACTACAAACTTGATACGATACCATGCATAACCATCATACTTTATATACCCTTGCTCTTCCCAGCGTAAAGTAGTTTTTATGGTTGCCCAATCACTATCATCATGATCAATATTTTTCCATTCAGGCTGATCCCCTTTTTTAAATTTAGCCTCAGGAAAAGATATACTTTTCTGAGAAAATGCTACACTAGAAATAAGAAGAACAATTACACTAACAATTTTCTTAAAATCAACCATATTAAAATTTATTTATATCAAAAAAATATTGATTCGTAAATATAAAATTAAGTTTAATAAAACATACTTAAAACAAAACTATAACATTAATGAGCTTACAAAAACGTTTTCGAAAACAAAAAAATTAGTATTAATCTTCAAAAAATATTTTGGAAATCAATGATTTAAGCACATTGCTAAAGGAAAAATTATACCCTATTGCCAGAACAACAATTGCAAAATATAGAGAACAACTGGACGCTCCTGTAGCAAGGATAAGGAAAAAGATTTAAGAGTATCGTTCTTAAATTTATCGCCAAAATCGAATATCCCTATAAATAAGAAACCCTTTCAAAAATAAAATTTTGCAAGGGTTTCTTATTTACTAAATTTCCGTTCCGCCTGAGTATCCTTTTGAGATGGTTGCGGAGAAGGTTTTATCTATTCTCCTGATCTTTATGCATCGCATGATAATAAGCTGCTCGACTTAATGGCTCATATTCTTCGGTTTCCCCTAACATAACTAATTTGTCATTGTCAGTTTTACGGAAACTGTAATTAGCTAAATTTCCTGTTCTTGTGCATACTGCGTGAACTTTGGTAACATATTCAGCAGTTGCCATTAATGCAGGCATTGGACCAAAAGGATTCCCCTTAAAATCCATATCCAGTCCGGCTACAATAACGCGAATACCTTGATTGGCAAGATCATTACAAACTCGCACAATCTCGTCATCAAAAAATTGCGCCTCATCAATTCCTACGACATCACAACCTTGAGCTAAAATAGCTATGTTTGCGGCTGCAGGTACTGCTGTGGAGCGAATTTGATTAGCATCATGAGAAACTACCATATCATCATGATAGCGGGTATCAATTTCAGGTTTGAAAATTTCGACTTTTTGCTTAGCGAATTGCGCTCTTCGCAAACGCCGTATAAGCTCTTCGGTTTTGCCTGAAAACATGGAACCGCATATAACTTCGATCCAACCAAATTGTTCTTTATGATTTACTGTATTTTCGAGAAACATTTCGTATTTTTCTAACTTAAAACATGAATAGTTTTTATTACTTTGTAGTGTAATAAACCCGCTTAAGATTTTATACTTTTACGTTGTCTCAAATGTAGAAAAATTTTATCAATTCGGGAATCTGTGAACGCTTATTTAAACAATAAAATGTTCCAGATAAAAAGATCTTTATTTCTTAGGCAAAATACAATTAGACAAAAAACACAAATACATACGCCATACATACTATAATCTAAAACGTTATGAAAAAAAAATTGGAAGCCGACTTAATCAGCATTGCCCATAGAATATTAAAAATAAAGAATAAATCTGATGTCAATCAATTGTTTTTTGAAACTCAAAAATTATATGAAAAATTGTCCGTTTTACGATTTATAGAAGAAAATTATGGCCTAATTAAACCAACTATAGGTCATGCTGAAATGCAGAAAGAAATAGAAGATTTTTATGACCGTACTGAAGAATTGCCTGCTGAAACTGTAATCGAAATGACGGAAAGCAAAGTGTTTCCGGAAGTTGCAGAAGAACAAACCCACAATGAGACCCACCCTGTTGATGAGGATGAGGCACCTGAAAGTTTAGATCACGAAGAAGCGCCAGCAGCAGAAATAGTTACTGAAGCAGATTCCTCTGTCGATGAAGAAAAAGAAGCACCTGAAAACGAGGAAGACGAAGAAGTGGTTGAAGAATTTCAAGCAGATATACAGGAGCTACAGCTTGAGCCAGAAGAAAGCAATCACGAAGAGACATCTCCAGAGGAAACAGGCGAAAATCTATTCCCTGAGGAAGAAACACCTCCACCGTTTAAAGCCGCTTTTGAGTTAACAGAAGATAGCGAAACTGAAATTACGAAGCTGGCAGAAACAGTACAGATATCATTTTCAGATTTATTGGGCGGCAATTATAGTGAACCACATTTTGTAAAAGTAGATGATATTGAAGCTTTACCACCAATAACCCTATTTAAAGCGGTGCACGACATTCCAGAATCAGAAAAAGCTCAAATTAATACAGAGATAAACCCACCAGAAATTGAACAAGCAAAAAATGTATCTCTGAACGATAAACTTTCAAAAGGAATCGATATCGATTTGAATGATAGAATTGCATTTGTAAAACACCTTTTTGGAAATAGCAACGAAGACTATAATCGCGTGCTAAATCAATTAATCACTTTTGATAACTTTTATGAAACAAAAAACTTTATCGAAGAGATGGTAAAACCCGATTACAATGATTGGAAAGGAAAAGATGATTATGCAGAACGTTTTATGGACATCATTGAGAAAAAATTCCTTTAGACAAATCTGAATTTCTAAAATAACAGAAGACTTTTTTGTTCTTATCCAAAACTAAATAGAATACTCGCATCCATCTTATGTCAAAATTATATATAGTACCCACACCAATTGGTAATCTCGAAGACATGACTTTTCGAGCAATCCGAATTCTAAAAGAAGCCGATTTAATCCTGGCCGAAGACACCCGCACCAGCGGAAAACTCTTGAAGCATTTTGAGATCGGTACGCACATGTACAGTCATCACATGCATAATGAGCACAAAACCGTAGAGAATTTAATTTCGCGATTAAAAGCAGGCGAAACCATTGCCTTAATATCTGATGCGGGAACTCCAGCAATTTCTGATCCTGGTTTCCTATTAACTCGCGCTTGTGTCGAAAACGGCATCACGGTCGAATGTTTGCCTGGCGCGACAGCGTTTGTTCCTGCCTTAGTGAATAGTGCCTTGCCCAATGACAGATTTATCTTTGAAGGTTTCTTACCCGAAAAAAAAGGGCGGCAAACCCGATATTTAGAACTGGCCGAGGAAACAAGAACTATGATTCTATATGTTTCACCTCATAAGCTAGTTAAAACATTAGCCGAATTCATAACGTACTTTGGTGAAGAACGCCAAATATGTGTTTCTAGAGAATTATCAAAATTACATGAGGAAAATGTGAGAGGAACAACTCGTGAGGTTTTGACTCATTTTGAAAAAACAGCGCCGCGAGGAGAAATTGTTGTTGTAGTTGGCGGAAAACCAATCATTAAAGAAGTAAAAAAAAGCAAATTTTCGAAAGACGAAACACAAGAAATAGAAGAAGTTTAATTTATAAAATATGACTTTAGAAACTTATATTACCCAGTTAAAACAATTTCCAAAAACTATTGCGTTTACTGAAACCATAGCTACAATAGAGGAAAATTATGTTTTTACTCCAACAGCATTCCAAAATGGAAGTCAGCATAATGCGGCTGGCGAAAACTCTGGTTCATGTAAATTATTTGCTTTCGCCAAATTGCATCGCCTTTCGAAAGAAGAAACATTAGCTTGTTTTGGGGCCTATTATTTTGAAGACGTTTTAAAAAACCCTGAAGGAAATGACCATCAAAATATTCGTAATTTCATAAAAATGGGTTGGGACGGAATTCGTTTTGAAGGAGAAGTTTTAGATTCGAAATAATATAAAAAAAGACAATTTAACCGCAAATTCACAAATTTTTTTATTTCAGTTTGATAAACTTAATTTGCGAATTTGCGGTCTCTTTTTTCGATACAATAGAAATTCATAAACTATTATAATCCCAAATTAATATGCGTTGGACCATTAAACCAAAACCTGCAGAGGAGAAAATAAAAAACCTGGCGCAAGAATTGAATGTCGAAGATTTCGTAGCTACATTATTGGTTCAACGAGGCATTGAAACTTTTGAAGATGCCAAGAATTTTTTCCGCCCTTCATTAGCCCATTTGCATGATCCATTCTTGATGAAAGACATGGATAAAGCGGTAGCAAGGATTGAACTTGCGATTGCTAATGAAGAGAATATTCTTGTTTTTGGTGATTATGATGTTGATGGTACAACAGCGGTTTCGCTTGTTTCATCTTATCTAAAGACCTATTACCCGAATATTGCCACTTACATTCCAGATCGTTATGCCGAAGGCTACGGCATCTCTTTTAAAGGAATTGACTTTGCTGATGACAATGGCTTTACGCTAATCATTGCTCTAGATTGCGGAATAAAATCGATCGATCATGTTGCTTATGCAAAAGAAAGAAGCATCGACTTCATCATTTGTGATCACCACAGACCAGGAATTACTTTGCCCGATGCCGTTGCGGTTCTCGACCCAAAAAGAGATGATTGCAGCTATCCTTATGACGAATTGTGCGGTTGTGGCGTTGGTTTCAAATTAATACAGGCTTTGGGAAATAATAGAAATCAAACTATTGATGATTTTATCCCCTACTTAGACCTTGTCGCTACGGCAATTGCCGCCGATATTGTCCCTATGACTGGCGAAAATCGGGTGCTTGCCCACTTTGGCTTGCAAGTTATTAATAGCGATCCGAGACCGGGAATTAAAGCGCTGATTCACCAAATAAAAAAACAAAGCTTAGATATTACCGATGTCGTTTTTATTATTGCTCCGCGTATCAATGCAGCGGGACGCTTAAAACACGGAAATCATGCGGTTGAGTTATTAACCGAATTTGATTTTGAACAAGCACAGCAGTTTGCTTCGGAGATTGAACAATACAATTCTGACCGAAAAGACCTAGACAAGCAAATCACCAAAGAAGGTTTGCTGCAAATTGAAAATAATGACGAAAAAGAACGCTTCACCACGGTCATTTATCAGGAAGACTGGCACAAAGGGGTTATCGGGATTGTGGCTTCTCGTTTAATCGAAACCTACTATCGTCCTACGCTTGTTTTTACGAAAAGTGGCGATAAATATGCGGCTTCGGCAAGATCTGTCAAAGGTTTTGATGTATATAATGCTCTGGAAGCCTGCTCACAACATTTGGAACAATTTGGAGGACATATGTATGCTGCAGGAATGACATTAAAGGAAGAAAACTACTCGACTTTCAAGGAAGCATTTGAAAAACAAGTTCAGGAAACAATCCATCCCGATATGTTGATCCCAGAAATCGAAATTGATTCCGAAATTGACTTTGCCGATATCACACCCAAACTTACCCGAATTTTAAAACAATTTGAACCCTTTGGTCCACAAAACATGACACCTGTGTTTTTGACCAAGAATGTAAAAGATACCGGATATGCAAAGAAACTAGGTGGTGAAGACGAGCATTTGAAATTATTTGTAAAACAAAATAATTCTGAAGGCATTTCAGCAATAGGTTTTGGATTAGGAAACAAGATCGATTTGACTACAAACCAAAAAGCATTTGAAGCCGTCTATTGCATTGACGAAAATGAATGGAATGGAAAAATTTCGATCCAACTGAGATTAAAAAATATCAGATAATTAGCAATCCAAAATGAAAAAGAAAGATCCATACGCAGCTTTACGTTACAAAGAATTTAATACTTTTTTATTGTTGCGTTTTGCCATGGTTTTTGCTTGGTCTATGCAGTTTATCGTAATTGAATGGCAGGTATACAGTATCACTAAAGATCCGCTTTCACTAGGACTTATTGGCTTGATGGAAGTAATTCCCGCCGTATCTATGGCATTGTTTGCCGGACACATTGTCGACCAAAAGGAGAAGAAAGGGCTGTTGCTGAAATGTATTTTAGCTTTCTCGGTAATTAGTTTCGGACTTTTTCTATTGACTTGGCCTGCAGTTGTTCAAGGTTACACTACAAAAACTATTTTGTATTCCATTTACTTCTTGGTTTTTCTAGGAGGATTAGTGAGAGCTTTTCTGGGACCCACCATTTTTTCCTTTCTATCACTATTAATACCAAAGAAAATTTATCCTAATGCTGCTACTTGGAGCAGTTCCGTTTGGCAAATAGCTTCAGTGGCCGGGCCTGCCGTAGCGGGTTTTTCGATCACTTTAATTGGTGTTCACTGGTCTATGTGTTCCGTTTTTGGCTGTTCCATTTTTGCAATGCTTTTTTTATCTCAAATTGAGAAAAAGCCAATTCTGAATCCGAAAATAGGAGAACCGGTGATGCAAAGCTTATCTGAAGGATTAAAGTTTGTATTCAACAACAAGACCGTTTTAGGAGCCATAACACTAGATATGGTGGCCGTTCTTTTTGGAGGAGCTGTGGCACTATTGCCTATTTTTGCGCAGGACATTTTAAAAGTAGGTCCAGAAGGGTTTGGCTTCTTGAGAGCTGCTCCAGCGATTGGCGCTTTCATCACCATGCTCATTACGGCATACGTTCCTTTGAGTAAAAATGCAGGGATGAAATTATTGTCCGCTATTTTTGCCTTTGGAATCTGTATCATTGTCTTCGGGCTTTCCACTATTTTCTGGGTATCGCTTTTAGCCTTGTTCCTCAGCGGCGTATTCGATGGGATTTCAGTTGTCATCAGACAAACTATTTTACAACTTAAAACGCCTGACCACATGCGCGGGAGGGTTTCAGCAGTAAACTCGATGTTTGTGGGTTCTTCAAACGAATTAGGGGCTTTTGAAAGCGGACTTACGGCAAAACTAATGGGAACAGTAACTGCGGTAGTTTTTGGTGGAAGTATGACTCTCTTCGTTGTATTGACCACAGGGATAATTTCACCAACTTTTAGAAAACTAGATCTGACCAAAGACTTAGAAGAACACGAAAATCAGGAGTAAATTTTAACTAATTTTATTTAGAATAAATCTAAATAATTATTATATTTGTTTGAAACTAATTACTATGCAAGAAATGAAACAAATATATTTCAATGATGAAGGCACTTCTTTCTACTGGAGAAAAGAGAACGAAGTATTAACAGACAAAGTCCAATTGATTTTTAGAGAAACTGGTTTTTATTTTAGCCGCCATGAACTGAAACTGTTTCAGTGTTGTATTCACGAAAGTTATACGCTTAACAACTCTTGTGATGATTGTGCCTTAAAAAATGAGTGCCCTAAATTTCTATTAAAAACACCCTGTTCTCAAATTGATTTAGCCGTTTCTATGGACGAGCTAAGTTCGATAAAAGACCTAGTAGAAGGTACTTTGTTTAAAATTAATCTAAATGATTATTTATTTGGTGAGGGAATGAATTAATTCTAGTACTTTTTTAGTTCAAAATTTTCCCCGTCAAAAACACCGTAAGTGAAATAAATGATCCAGTCGCCCAGATTTACGTATTCTGAATTTTCTCCTACAGACACTTTCATAGGTAGATGGCGGTGACCGAAAACAAGGTAATTGTAATGTTTAGTTTCTAGTTTTCTTTTGGAATACAAAATCAGCCATTCCTTCTCCTCTCCAAGAAAAGTGATGTCTTCATCTCCAGAAATCAATTTGTTTTTTACGGATAGATATTGCGCCAAAAGAACTCCAATATCGGGATGTAACCATCTAAAAAGCCATTTAGAAAACGGATTTGTAAACACTTTTTTCATGCGTTTGTAACCCATATCTCCCGGCCCTTTTCCATCTCCATGACCTACTAAAAAGGTTTTATTTCCAAAAGTGTACTCCTGATTGTCATAGTAAACTGGAATATTCAATTCTTTCTGAAAATAATCATCCATCCATAAATCATGATTTCCTACGAAAAAATAGATTGGAATTCCGCTGTCGCGAATTTCAGCTAGTTTACCTAAAACTCGGACAAACCCTTTAGGCACAACCGTTTTATATTCAAACCAAAAATCGAATAAATCACCCACCAAAAAAATAACTTCTGCATCTTTTTTTACTTCATCGAGCCAGGCCACAAATTTTTGTTCTCTTGGAAAACTCAATTCGGGTGTTGGTGCTCCAAAATGTTGATCGGATGCGAAATATACTTTCTTATTATTAGGTAATTGCATGCAGCTAAAGTATGGATTTTGAAATTACAAATTGTCGCTAGCGTACCATTCGGCAAAAGAGGACTCTGTTTCTTGAAGTTTTAGTGAAAAAAGTTGAATCCCTACAGGCAACCTTCCGATAATTCTTTGTGAAAAATCGACTACCATATTCTCGCTAGTAGGTTGGTAATCTACCAAGATTACGTGGTGACCTCTATTAATTAATTCGTGTGCCAACTCAACATGCGGTGTCGTTTCGTTGAAAACAGTCGCGTGGTCAAACTGATCGACAATTTCTTCTTTAACAATTTTTTTCAAGTCGGTAAAATCGATAACCATTCCAAATTTAACATCATTTCGGTTCTCAATAGGGCTTCCTATCACGGTAACTGACAATTTATAACTATGCCCATGAACATTTTTACATTTCCCATCATAACCATATAAGGCGTGACCGGTTTCGAAACTAAATTTTTTGGTAATTCTGATATTGCTCATCGAGATATAATTTTGACTGCAAATTTAGTAAATTGACATGAGAAATGGCTTGGAAATCTTGGGTTTCCCACTCCGATTGGTTTTAGCCCTGATAGCAGCGACATCCTTTGGCTGGCTTTTTTAGGCAGCCAAAGATATAGCGAATAGCAGGAATAGCTCCTAAAAAAAAGGAATGAGTCCTTAAAACTACTTTTTGAATTGAGACAATACGTTTTTACAGAAGTCCGCTAGCACTAATTTACCAGTAATGGCGGCCCTTTCTAACAAAAGATTGTCCCAATGTGCTGTCCCTTCCCACATCACTTTTTTCATTTCGATTAAAGCTTCTGGATTATACGAAGCCAGTTTACTGGTGAAATGAGCCAAATCAATGTCTAACTCCACTTGGTCTTGCAGTACTTTGGCATAAAGTCCTTTTTGATGTGCCCAATCGGTATTTTTCCATTCGTGAGCTGACAATGTCATTTCGGACATAGCGCTTTTCCCTATTTTTCGGCTCACAGCGGGTTCAATCACAAACGGCCCAATTCCAATAGCCAATTCCGAAAGCTTTATCGAGCTATCTACAGTTGCAAAAGCATAATCACAGGCAGCCGCAATACCGACGCCGCCTCCCACTGCTTTCCCGTGGATGCGACCCACAATTATTTTGGAACAGCTGCGCATAGCATTAATTAAATTAGCAAAACCAGAGAAAAAGATTGTTCCTTGCTCTTGATTTGACACAGCCAAAAGCTCATCAAAAGAAGCGCCTGCACAAAAAGCTCCTGTACCAACACTTCGCAAAACAATTACCGATACGTCCTCGTTAGCACTCAATACATTAAGCTCTGAAGTCAATGAATCCAACAACTGACGAGGAAAAGAATTGCTCGCTGGATGTCCGAATTCAACCGTAGCAATTTTATTTTCGATTATTGTAGTGAGAGAACCATTTGGGTTTTGTGCTGCCATTTAAGTTGTTTTGATGTAAAGTTATAAATTTTACAAGGAAACAATACATTTTTGAAAAATTTGAAAGCTGTTTTTCAAAATATGTGTTTTTTATACTATATTTGCGGCAGTTCTGGGGGATTAGCTCATTTGGCTAGAGTGCTTGCCTGGCAGGCAAGAGGTGATCGGTTCGAATCCGATATTCTCCACAGTAAACAAAAACCGTAAAAACTTTTAAATAAGTGTTTACGGTTCTTTTTTTTACTTAAGTCTGATTCTATTTACATAAAAAGGAGTGACTCTTGAGGCTACTCTGAGCATTTATTTAAGTAAGGCTTTTAAGATTCTTTCTTCATTAACTATTACATCTCGGAATAAAATATAGGGAAAAACTTTATGTTTTGATAATTTGAAAGTATCTGCAATTTTAGACAATGTAGAGGCGGTTATAAGTGACAAGTTCATTTCAGTGTCCATTTCACAATCTGATATAAAATCTTCACTAAAATCAGGCGCAATTAATAGTACCTTAATTACCCTTAAGTTATTTTTTAAAGCTAGATTTTGATATGATTTTAGTTGTCTAGATACGGCGCTAAATTTATTGTAACTACTTTCTTTGCTGGTTTTACATTCTACAATAATGATTTCATCATTACCTATATTTAAAACAACATCTATTTTATCTTTAGTAGTGTTTAATGAATTTTTTAATTTTTCATCCACATTAAAGCCAATATTATTAAAAATAACTTTCGTCAACTCCTCGAATTTCAAACCAAGTTCACTTTCTTTTATCACGATTCCATTGTCTTTTAAAACGTTTAAGTCTCTATACCCAACATTTTGATAATTTTCTAAGTATAGGTTTTCTGCATCCTTATAATTTTCAAGAATATTAGTGATATTGTCTCCCCTTTGTCTGATGCCGTTATGTTTTATAAATGCAATCAAGTCATTTTTTTCTATTAAATCTAATAAGTCTCTAGGCTTAATATTATAATCTAAAAGGAATGTTGCATTTAACACAAAGTCGTCTTGCAACTCGAATTGGTCTTTAACTTGTTTGTTGAACTTTGGTATTGATGTGTTTAGTTCAGAAACCATTTTTTTATATCCATCTAAAGAAATACCTATCTTTTCATCTTTGTCAATATTCTCAAAATAGGTAATTAAACTACTTATTTTGTCCTCTAAAGTACTTCCTTTTAAATTAGAAAGATTTAATCCTTCTTCACATAGATCATTAAGTTCTTTTTTCTTTTCAGTTAATGACATGCCTTCTTTATAAATGTCAGTTGATAAAACTCCTGCAAATGAAATTCCTCCCTTTATAATTTTCTCAATTTTCTGTGAATTGGTTAGTTTTCTATCGATACTATGTTTTTTTGCTATCTGATTTATAATCGGCTCTCTTAGTAAAGTTAGAGTTCTTCTGAAGTATTTATCTGCAATTTCCTTTCCTCTTAATTCTCTCAAAATACTAACCATCTCGTCTGCAACAAAAACTGTACTATCTTTCTTTGAATAAAAAACAACCCCGAAATTCTTCAAACTGTTTATAACGTCTGGAATTTGAATATTCTTTACTGGAAGAATAGAATAATTGATTAATTTTATTTCTTCTTGGGAGAGCTCTAATTCTTTTGAAAGAGTCAATAAAATTGATAATTCATCAGAAGATACTTTTGCCTCTCTATTATTTAGCAAATCATTATTGTATGCAGTAGATAAACAAGATTTATAAATTTTGTAATCTCGCTTTCTGTCAAGAGTCAATTCTGATTTATCGTTTTCTAAATCAGAATTTAGGGTTTTGATATTACTTTTTAAATTTTTAAGCTCAATTTCGTATAATTTTGAAAGATGTACTTGACTCATTATACAGTTCCCATCTCGAATAATGATATCAATTAAAATATCTAATTGTGATGCCGTATCTTCAAATTCAGTTTTAATATAGTCTAAAAACTCATTTTTAATCAATTCAAAAATTTTAGTTACATTCTGACTATCAACCGTTTTCAAAACTTTATCGGTAGAACTTAGTATTAAATCAATTTCTTTAAAATTTTTAGGATTACTAGAGATAATATTATCTATTATTTTTATGAAGGAGTTTTTCTCAAGAGAACCCAATTTATCTAGTATTTTTTCTAATTTCATTTTATCCAAGTAAAAGTTAGCGTTACTCAAATGTAAATTAAATAAAATTCTTACAATCAATATTTTTCGTAAAAGTGCTAATTTATTATATTTGAAGTATATATATAAAATTACCTTTTTTAATTAGATACTTTCTTTTACGACTATTCGATAAAAATATTCTCCACAATAAACAAAAACCGTAAATACTTTTAAATAAGTGTTTACGGTTCTTTATTTTACGTAAGTCTCGTTCTATTTAAATAAAAAAGAAACGGAAATCGAGCCATAAAAATATCCTTTGTTATCTTTATTCCTCACCTCTTTTCCTCTGTAAATAAAGGCTAAGATAGATTTAGATTATTTTTTCGGTATTTAAGACCTGCTTCCCCATTAAACCGCAAGGGAACCAAGTCGAAGGTAACGGGACTATTATTATTAAAAAGACTTCCTTGAATAGTAGCATCATACAACTGATAGTTCATACTTGGCGCAATATAAAAATAAAATTCCTTTGCCTTGCTTCCTATCGATCCACCATAAAAATTAGAATCATACATAGGAGCTAGCTTTGAAAACCCTATTCTAGTCATAAAACCAGCTGAGCCTCCTGTAAAGATTGTTCCTAAATTAGCTTCAGATTGAAAATGCAAATCGACTGCCTTGTTATCCCTTTTTGAAAAAATCTTTTTTGAAAATAAGAAATGAGTTTGAACAGCAACCGCACTCTTGACTTGATATTCCCAACCACGAACCACCTTATACCCCATTAAATCGTGAAAATTTTTTTGTGTTTCTTTGGCAAAAGAATTTGGCCCAACAACACCAATTTGCAAATCTATTTTAAAAACAGATTCATTTTTATAGAATATGTTTTTCCCTATCTCCCCAAAAAGGTATCCAGCAAAAGGGCGGTCCATAATTTCTTTTCTGGGAGAGTTTAAGAATCTAGGTGTATAAATGTACTGCCCTATGCTTATTTGGGTGATTTCTTTGTTTACTTCTTCCTTTTTATTTTTACTCAAAAATCGATAAAATACCTCGAGACCATTGGTATAGTATTTATCATTCCGTGAAGAAGTATACAAGTCGTTATCTGTAATAATTCCTATTTCAGTATTTTTCTGTTGCCCAAAAGCAAGAAACGACATCATAACCGCTAAAACAAGGAGTGCTTTTTTACATAACATCTAATATTCTATTTTTCCAACAGTACGCATCACGCGCATAATTTTTGATTTTCGATTGTTGATATAGGACGACGAACTGGTAGCAGTATATTTTCTAGGACTAGGCAAAATAGCTGCTATTCCAGCTGCTTGAATTGGAGTAAGATTCACAGCGTCTTTTCTATACCAATGCTCAGCCGCCGCTTGTGCTCCATAAACGCCATCGCCCATTTCGATACTATTCAAATACACTTCCATGATCCGTTCTTTGCCCCAAATAACTTCTATAAGAACCGTAAAATAGGCTTCTAACCCTTTTCTTAAGTAACTACGTCCCTGCCACAGAAATACATTTTTGGCTGTTTGTTGCGAAATAGTACTGCCTCCTTTTATCCTTCGGCCACGCTCGTTGTTTTTATATGCTTTTTGCATCGCCGTAAAGTCAAAACCACTGTGTTTCAAAAAGGTTCCGTCTTCACTTGCGATTACTGCTTTTTGTAAATTAACCGATATATTTTCGATAGGCTCCCAGTCATGACTAAAATACACTTCCTTGCCAGCCGTCTTATTTTCGATTGCACGGATTACCATTAACGGTGTAAACGGCACTGGTACAAACTTAAAAAGCAGAACAAAAAAAACGGATACTCCTAAAAACCATAAAAAAACTTTAAATAAAAACCGACTTAATTTGCTCATAAAGCTACTCGATCCTTTCTTTACTGGTTTTTTTGCGGGTTTTCTTTGTGTGATTTTTGTAGCCATTATATTAAATCTGCTAATTCTGTTCCTATTAAACTTCCTATGGCGACTCCCATTCCTCCTAATCTCACTCCGCAATACACGTTTTCAGATAATTGGGAAACAATGGGGTTTTTGCTATTACCTATACCCATTATCCCACTCCAGCGATGCGCAATTTTAACCTCTTGATTCGGCAAAATCACTTCTTTTAATAACTGTTCTAATTTACTCTGCACAATTTCAGTTTGGGCAAACTCAGTTGTAGTTTCAGCATCAAAATCCAAGTTTCTCCCTCCACCTAATAGAATTCGATCGCCAATATTTCTAAAATAATAATAGCCGCGATCCAAATGAAAAGTTCCTTTGATATCTAGGTTTTTAATTGGTTCCGTAACTAAAACCTGAGCTCTTGCAGGTTTCACTGCTCCCCTAGTTAATTCATTTGAAAAACCATTTGTAGCAAACAAAACTTTCTTAGTACTAAAACTAAAATCATCTAATACGATTTCGACTTCATGGCCCTTATCTAAAAAGGAAGTAACCGTCTGCTGATTCAAAATTAATATATTTTCAGAAACAGCCTCTTTCAACAAGGCCTGCATCATATTTCCTGTATCGATTTGCGCCTCGAATGGGTTAAAAACTAAGTGCTCCCGAATCCCATTAAAACCAAAACGATCAATTTCTTTTACAAAAGCGTCTGCTTTGAAAAGTGGTCTTAATATTTCATTGATTAAAGGCAATTTCTTAACGCATTCCTCATAACAACTCTCGTCTTCTTTTAAAAACAGCTCATAACCGCCATGTGGTTTAAAGTCGATCTGTTCATCCCCGAGTCTTTTTCGCAATAATTGTAATCCCTTCAAGCGTTTTTGAACCAGATTAAAAACCTCTTCCTCAGAATGGGATTTTAAATCATCGATTATCTCAGAAATACTTCCAAAGCAAGCAAAGCCCGCATTCTTAGTACTGGCGCCATGGGGTAACATTCCTTTTTCTAAAACTACTATTTTGCTGTCTGGGAATTTTTCGCGCAAGCGTAGAGCAGCGTGCAAACCTACAATCCCGCTTCCTACAACTGTATAATTAACGTCTGTAAACCAATTTTTTAACTCCCAATAACTTAATTGCATGCTTTAATTTTTTATAAAAATAATATTTTTTTGCTCCCACTGCAGCTATATAATGCAATAAACTAAAATTAAAATAAAAGAAGTTCTGTATAGTCTTTAAGTATTTAAAAAAAATAGAACAGCTAAAGTAATGATCTACTCTAAAAGAATTCCAAAAGCGACAAGCAACTAACTTAAATTTTCTATTTTTATGTCAAGAAAAATCACACTATTAAAATGAAAAAAATACTCCTTACAACCCTAACTATGATAAGTTTAAGTGCTCTTGGTCAAAATGTAATGTCACCCCAAACCCTTTGGGAATTGGGTAGAGTAACTCCCTTAGGCATCTCTAATGACACAAAAAACATCGTTTACAAAGTATCAATTCCTTCAATTGAAGAAAACAAATCAAATTCAAAATATTATTTCATCCCCGTTAATGGCGGAGCTCCAACAGAAGTTGAATCTTATAAAGATTTAGTAAAAGACAAAAATATATCTCCAGACGGTAAATACATTGTTTATAACGAGGAAGTAAAGCTTAGTAATGTTCTTGGAAAAGACTTTTATCCCAAATTAGATAAGTCAGAAGTGCAAATCTATGACGGCCTTGATTATCGCCATTGGGATACTTGGAATGAAGGCAAGTTTAACCATGTCCTTTACAAAGAGAATAGTGAAGGAGCTGTTGGAGTAGACATTCTTGGATCAGAAATCTTTGATAGTCCACAAAAACCTTTCGGTGGTGACGAAGATTATATTTGGTCTCCCGACAGTAAACACATTTTATACGTTAGTAAGAAAAAAGCGGGTACGCAATATGCCATCTCCACAAATACGAATATTTACCAATATAATATAGAAACAGGACAAACGGTAAATAGAACTGAAGATAATCTAGGATATGACGTTGCACCTATATTTTCGCCTTCAGGAAATTTGACTTGGTTACAAATGAAGCGTGAGGGTTATGAAGCAGATAAAAATGACATCATAGTTGATTTTAAAGGAACTAAAATGAACCTGACCGCTAATTGGGATGGAACAGTTGATAGTTTTACCTGGAGTAAAGACGGTAAAACAATCTATTTTAATGCAGCAATTGATGGTACTAAACAACTATTTGAAGTTAATTTCCCAGGTTTAACAAAAATTGCAATCCAAGTTCAACAAGTTACCAAGGGTGATTTTGACGTTAATGAAATCGTGGGCTTCTCAGGTAATAACATCATTGTTACAAGAGCCGACATGAATCATGCTTCCGAAATATTTTCTTTTGACATGAAGAAAAAAACTTGGAAACAATTATCTAATGTAAACACGGATACTTATAATTCTTTGGCGTTAAGCAAAACCGAAAGAAGATATGTTACCACAACTGATGGTAAGAAAATGCTAGTTTGGGTAATTCTACCACCTAACTTTGATGCTTCAAAAAAATACCCAACTCTTTTATATTGTCAAGGCGGACCACAAGCCGCATTGACACAGTTTTATTCTTTCCGTTGGAATTTTCAATTAATGGCGGCCAACGGATACATCGTAGTAGCACCCAATCGTCGAGGAATGCCAGGACACGGAGTAGAATGGAATGAACAAATAAGCAAGGACTGGGGCGGACAAGTAATGGACGACTACTTATCAGCTATTGATGATGTGGCCAAAGAAAGCTATGTAGACAAAGAACGTCTAGGCTGCGTTGGCGCAAGCTACGGTGGCTACTCCGTCTTTTATTTAGCTGGAATCCACAATAACCGATTTAAAACTTTTATTGCACACGACGGGGTATTTAATACCCAAAGTATGTTTGGAACCACTGAGGAAGTTTTCTTCAGCAATTGGGATTTTGGAGGTGCCTATTGGGAAAAAGACAACGCAGTTGCCCAAAAAACCTACACCACATTCAATCCAGCCACTTTAGTTGAAAAATGGGACACTCCAATATTAATTTATCAAGGAGGTAAAGATTTTCGTGTGCCTATTGGACAAGGACAAGAAGCTTTTCAAGCAGCACAATTACGCGGAATAAAAAGTAGGTTCGTTTACTTTCCTGAAGAAAATCATTGGGTTCTTAAGCCTCAAAACGCACAGGTTTGGCAAAAAGAATTTTTTAAATGGTTGAAAGAAACTTTGTAAGTTCAAAAATAACCATAAAAAAACCTCACTTTCCAGTGAGGTTTTTAAAATAAATTTATCATCCTATTCAGGAGCAATCATTTGAAAGGTATCCATAAAAGCCGTAGTATAATCTCCAGCTATATATCTTGGATCATCCATCAATTGTCTATGAAAAGGTATTGTTGTCTTTATTCCCTCGATTACGAATTCATCAAGTGCTCTTCTCATTTTACTAATTGCTTCCTCGCGAGATTGTGCAGTAGTAATCAGTTTTGCAATCATCGAATCGTAATTTGGAGGAATCGTATACCCAGAATATACATGAGTATCTAAACGAACTCCGTGGCCTCCTGGCATATGCAATGTTGTTATCTTTCCTGGTGAAGGTCTAAAGTCATTGTAAGGATCTTCCGCATTAATACGACACTCAATAGCATGTAACTGTGGCGTATAGTTTTTACCTGAAATAGGGACACCAGCAGCAACTAATATTTGCTCACGTATTAAATCATAATCGATTACTTGTTCAGTAATTGGGTGTTCTACCTGAATACGAGTATTCATTTCCATGAAATAGAAATTACGGTGTTTATCAACCAAAAATTCTACTGTACCAGCACCTTCATATTTAATATATTCGGCTGCTTTTACCGCAGCGTCTCCCATTTTCAAACGCAGCTCGTCTGTCATAAATGGAGAAGGAGTTTCTTCAGTTAGTTTTTGGTGACGACGTTGCACAGAACAGTCTCTCTCAGAAAGATGACAGGCTTTTCCGTAAGAATCTCCAATCACTTGAATTTCGATATGACGTGGTTCTTCAATCAATTTTTCAAGATACATTCCGTCGTTACCAAACGCGGCCGCTGACTCTTGACGAGCACCTTCCCAAGCTTTTAATAAATCCTCTTCTTTCCAAACGGCACGCATTCCTTTACCTCCACCACCAGCAGTAGCTTTAAGCATTACCGGGTATCCAAAAGATTTTGCTATTTCTTGAGTTTGTTCGAATGACTCCAAAATTCCCACTGAACCTGGAACACAAGGAACACCAGCTTCAATCATAGTCGATTTGGCAGATGCCTTATCGCCCATTCTGTCAATCATTTCAGGAGAAGCTCCAATAAATTTTATTCCGTGTTCTTGACATATTTTTGAAAACTTTGAGTTTTCAGAAAGAAATCCATATCCGGGATGTATTGCATCAGCATTTGTTATTTCTGCAGCTGCAATAATATTTGACATTTTTAAATAGGACAAGTTGCTTGGAGGAGGCCCTATACAAACAGCTTCGTCAGCAAACCTAACATGCAAACTTTCTGCATCAGCAGTAGAGTAAACAGCCACAGTTTTGATGCCCATTTCTTTGCAAGTTCGTATTATACGAAGTGCAATTTCTCCTCTATTTGCAATTAATATTTTTTTAAACATCTTTTTTTAAATTTTAATTGTGACTTTTAAATTTTTTCAGATAACGAAATCGTCCTCTGAAATGTATAATTTAAAATTAATTAAGATGGATCAACTAAGAATAAAGGTTGGTCAAATTCAACAGGAGACATATCGTCAACTAATATTTTTACGATTTTACCTGAAACTTCAGACTCGATTTCGTTAAATAATTTCATTGCTTCTATAACACAAAGAACATCCCCTTTACCTATAGTAGTCCCTACTTCTACGAACATAGCCTTATCAGGAGATGGTTTTCTATAGAAAGTCCCTATAATTGGAGATTTTATAGTAATAAATTTTGAATCCTCTTCAACTGCAACTGGAGCAGAAGCGACTGGAGCAACTGGTTGTGGTGCTAAAGCTTGCTGAAATGGGCTTTGAGAAGGCACTTGCTGCACATAAGTGGTATCTGAGTTTCCTTCCAAAGTTGTTCTGATAGTGATTTTTACATCATCCATTTCCAATTTAACTTCTGCAACTCCCGAATTTGCTACAAATTTGATTAAGTTCTGAATTTCTTTTAAATCCATAATTATTTGTTTTTAGTTTAAATTTATTTTTTGTCGTATGCCCATTTTAAATAAATAGACCCCCAAGTGAACCCTCCGCCAAATGCCGCTAAAATAATGGTATCTCCTTTTTTGAACAGGTGCTCAAAGTCATTAAGCACCAGAGGCAGGGTTGCCGAGGTAGTATTTCCATACTTTTCTATATTCATCAAAACTTTAGATTCTTCTAAATTCATTCTGTTGGCTGTAGCATCTATGATACGCTTATTTGCCTGATGCGGAACTAACCAATTAACATCTTCGTTAGTTAGGTTGTTTCTTTTAAGGATTAACTCACTCGCATCGGCCATGTTTGTTACTGCATATTTAAATACAGTCTTACCATCTTGAACGATATTATGTTTGTTTCCTTTTATTGTTTCTAATGAAGTTGGGTTAAGAGATCCTCCAGCATCAATTTTTAGAAAATCTCGGCCTATACCGTCGCTTCTTAAATATTCATCTTGTAAACCTAGTCCTTCATAATTTGGTTCAAATAAAACTGCTCCTGCACCATCTCCAAAGATTATGCAGGTAGATCTATCAGTATAATCTACAATCGAAGACATTTTATCCGCCCCAATTAATAATATTTTTTTGTACCTACCCGATTCAATGTGCGCAGCTGCAGTTGACATTCCAAATAAAAAGCTGGAACATGCTGCTTGCAAATCGTAAGCGAAAGCATTCGTCGCTCCAATTTCAGTAGCGACATAAACTCCCGTAGAGGCTACTGGCATGTCTGGTGTTGCAGTTGCCATGATGACTAAGTCAATATCTAAAGGATCGACATCTATTTTAGACAATAGGTCTTGAGCTGCTTTAATAGCTAAAAAAGAAGTTCCTTTATCCTCATCTTTGAGAATTCTTCTTTCTTTAATCCCTGTTCTTGAAGTTATCCACTCATCATTTGTATCGACCATTGTTTCTAGCACTTTGTTTGAAAGAACAAAGTCGGGAACGTAAGCTCCAACAGCGGTTATTGCGGCTGTAATTGTATTCATTGTATTCGAATATTTTTTTTCAAATGTTACCATTTGGAAAAACGTTTAAAAGAGTTGAAATCTACAAAAAAAAATCCAAAGCACTAGTTTTGAACTTCTTATTTAACAAAGTTATAGACAACAAAAAAACTCTCACGATGTGAGAGTTCCAATATCATTTACAAAAAAAATGCATTAAGCAACAGCTACAGACTTATCTATAACAACTTGCCCTCTGTAGTACATTTTACCTTCATGCCAGTAGGCTCTATGGTATAAATGTGCCTCACCCGTGATTGGGCAAGTAGCGATCTGTGCTACTGTAGCTTTGTAATGTGTTCTTCTTTTATCTCTTCTTGTTTTGGAGATTTTTCTCTTAGGATGCGCCATTTTACTATATTATTTATCCGTTAATAGTTGCTTTAATTTGTCCCAACGCGGGTCTATATTCTCTTCTTTATTTTCTGTTTCTTCTACTTCTGTTTGTTCTTTCAGTGTCATTTCATTCAGTTTTGTAAGCACTTCAGTTTTTAAACTGCCATCTTTTACTCCTGGATGAACACGCCTTAGAGGGACTGAAAGCACGATCATTTCGTATATGTATTGTGAGATATCTATTTCAAATTCTCCAAAAGGCAGAATAAGCAATTCTTCATTATCACTATTATACACATCACCAAAACGCACTATCAATTTCATCTCACCTTCTATAGACAAGTCAAAATCTTCACTAGTAAGATCACAAGGCACGTTAACTGTCCCTTGGTGCTTGAAAATTAATTCGAGCATCGTACCTTTTTTCTCTAAAACTACATTTACTTTGATATCCGAATTTTCAAATTCATCGTAATCAAAGATTTCAAAGAACGTTTTATTTATTTGATATTCAAAATGATGTTTGCCTAGCTTTAACCCTACAAAAGGAATTAAATATTGTTTAGTTTTATTCATTTCGACACAATTTTACCCCAAACTTCGGGAGTGCAAAGATATAAAATTATTATAAAATTAATAAGCTTATTTATCTTTTTTTCTTTACTGCTGTTTTTCTTTAATTTTAAGCGGTTTTTGGCTAATTTCTGCATGCTGAAACCTTGAGCGATATACATCCAAGGCAAGATATACGGCTTCCTTAAAAGAGTTGTAATCTGCAATCCCTTTCCCAGCGATATCATAAGCGGTGCCGTGATCTGGTGAAGTCCTAATTTTATTTAACCCTGCTGTAAAATTTACGCCATTACCAAATGACAATGTTTTAAAGGGAATCAATCCCTGGTCGTGATACGTTGCTATGACAGCATCATATTTTTCATATTGCCCACTCCCAAAAAAACCATCGGCAGCAAAGGGCCCAAAAACTAAAGTTCCCTTTTCGAATAATTTTTTAAGTACTGGTTTTAATATCGTATCGTCTTCCTTACCAATAACCCCGCCATCACCGCAATGAGGGTTTAAACCCAAGACAGCAATTTTTGGCTTATTAATACTAAAGTCTTGGATTAGCGACTGCTTTACCGTTTCAATTTTTTGCTTGATCAACTCTTCCGTAAGATGCGAAGCGACTTCATTCAAAGGAATATGGTCTGTCAGCAACCCAACCCTCAAATTATCTTGAACCATCAACATTAACGCATTCCCTTCCAATTCTTGATTTAAATAATCCGTATGACCTGGGAACTTAAAAGACTCCGACTGGATATTGTATTTATTTATAGGTGCCGTAACCAAAACGTCTACCAATCCATTTTTTAGTGCCGTAGTAGCTGCTACAAACGATTTCACCGCATACTCGCCAACTTTATCATCGTTAACCCCCAAGTTTATGTCCACACCTTCTCTCCAAAGGTTCAAAACATTAATTTTTCCTGGTAGAATTTGGTCTAGTTTATCAATACCATGCAAAGCGACCGTCGAATCTATATTTTTTTTTATAAATGACATTATTTTTACATTGGCAAAAATAACAGGCGTACACAGCTCTAACATTCGTGAATCCTCAAAAGTTTTCAGTACCACTTCGCTTCCAATACCGTTTAAATCTCCTATTGAAATTCCTACTATAATATTTTCTGCATTTTTCATCATGACCACAAGTTATTTATTGCTAATTTTGAAGTGCAAATTTAGTAAAATAAAATAAGAAATGTTTACAGGAATCATAGAAACCCTTGGTACTATCCAGGAAATACGAAAAGACAAAGACAACCTTCATATCACAGTGGACTCGCCCATAACTGCCGAACTCCAAATTGACCAGAGTGTAGCTCACAATGGCATCTGCTTAACCGTGGTCGCCATAAAGGACACCTCCTATACGGTAACAGCTATTGATGAAACGGTAAGAAAAACAAATCTGGGGAACTGGAAGACTGGCGACAGTATTAATCTTGAAAGAGCGATGAAACTAGGCGATCGGCTCGATGGTCATATGGTACAGGGGCATGTAGATCAGACTGGAACCTGCATTGTAGCAAAAGAAACTGGCGGCAGCTGGCTTTATACTTTTGAATATGACGAAGCACTAAACAACATTACTATTGAAAAAGGCTCAATTACCGTAAACGGGGTAAGCCTAACGGTAGTGGACTCAAAAAAGAATGAATTTAGTGTAGCTATTATCCCATACACATACGAACACACCAACTTCAACAGCTTTAAAGTAGGGACAAAAATAAATCTGGAATTTGACGTAATAGGTAAGTACGTGTCTCGATTGTATGCAAAAAAATAAAATTATGATTTATTATAAAAAGCAAAAAACCCAACTTAGATTGGGTTTTTTGCTTTTAAGTTGTTCTTATAGATAATAAAAGTTCCTAATAATATCGCAACGCTAAATAAAACAAAAATATTCTCATCGACAGGAAGGCCAGGAGGAGGAGGAGGAAAAGAATCATCCATTGCTGCATTATTTTTCCCCATAGGATTAGGCTGTGGCGGATTATTACCAGCAATCACAGAAAACCATCCAATAACTAAGACTGTTAAAATAATGAATCTGTTTGATGCAATTTTCATAATTTTCAAAATTAGCAAAACAATTGTTATAAAAAAATTAATTTAACTTATTTCCTACGAACTGATTAAAAAAATTGACTTCAATATCCTATTTCCTAAAAAACAAAGCGGTTATCAATTCTCGGACAAATGCTATCTTTATATAATTAAAAAAGCCCTTAAAATCATAGATTTTAAGGGCTTTGCTGTGGTCCCACCTGGGCTCGAACCAGGGACCACCTGATTATGAGTCAGGTGCTCTAACCAGCTGAGCTAAGAAGGAAACTGTATATTTTAAAAGTCTTTCACTGATTGTACAAACTATGTGCAAACCAAAACCTGGTTTAAATATATTTGTTATACTACTTCAAATTTATAACTATTTTTTCAAAACAAAAAAGAAAAAAAGAAAGCTCTACAAATTGAGGTAGTGATGAACGAGAATGGAAGGAAGCATTGACTGACTGAAAGTGAAGAATGAACTCTAAATTTGCTGGATTTTTTTATGTTTTAGCAAAATGTTATTGGTAAGACTAACGACCAGCTATACCGCATAAAAATATGGAGTTTACGGAATATTTTTAGAGGAACAAGCTGCGGAGTTGCGGCCATGAACAGCAGCCTAAGGATGAGAGCAGAACGTAGCTTTTGCGAAGTGATGCGAAAGACTTAGAGCGTTTCGTTGGGAGAACAATAAAAGACAGCGTAGCGTTCCTTAATTTAATGCAAAGTGATAACGGAGCAAACCCAACTGCTGGGCATAGGTGCAACCGCTGAAAAAACATAGGGCGAAAGACTAAATACTTCTGAAATGAAGAGAAACGTAGCTTGCGAAGTGTAACTGAGTGAAGATGTATTTTGGATTTATTAGCCCTAACGAACGAAGGAAGTGATTGTGTGAAATGATGAACGAACGGAATAAGAATAATAGCTGCTTATTTTCAAGCTGCTTTTATTTTTATGTAGTGAAGTGATCTTTGGAATGGAAGGAGGCACGACTGACTGGAAAAGCATCATGCAACAAAATGAACGACCAAAGAGAGACCTTTATTTTGCCCTTATTCTTTGTAACGAAGATATTGTTTTTATACTAAACTATAATGTTTAAAAATGCAACATAGCTTGGGTTGATGCAAACACTCTAGCAATAAAGCTCCTGTTTTTTTTCTTAGTATATTTGTTTTAATGAATTAATAAATTTATCTGTAATTAAAATGAGTAAACTTTTATATTTCTTCTTGCTTCGATTTCTTATGGTAGGCTGCAATAAGATGCCTGATGAAGATATTATAGTATAAGATAAGCCTTTTACGACTTTCAACAAACAAATTGATAGTTTATTAATACCACATCAGCAAGTTGTATTTAAATTTATAAGAACTCCTTTTTAACTTAATTTGTTTCTTATGAATACTAAAATGTATGAAGTTAATTAAAATTACTAATTCATGTTAATCCAACCAACATTTGGTGGACTAGAAAGTTTTAACGCCCCCCCCTAAATAACTAAAGTTTGGAAAAAGATTTGCCGTTAAAGGAATCTCTGAACCAGTATCATATAAGTTGTACTATTATTTTAAGTATCTTCATTAATTGTAAAGTTATATTTTATAAGTAATAATGCTATGCCTAAGGCACTACATTAAATTCGATGATGGAAATCGTCCAAGCATAATCTGGATTTACAGCAACTATCCCACCAGTACCAAGTTCCCCTGCATAAATAGCGACAGTATCTCCAGCATTAAGCCAAATAGGGTCGTTATTTACGTATCCATTTCCATTATTAGAATGATTTACTTTCACAATTTTAGCTCCATTAATATTTAATCCAAAAAAGGAGGCATTACTGGCATATGCACCACTAAAAACACCAGTTATTTTCCATATTTTTCCTGTTGGTACCGTGTAAGTTGTTGCAGTGGCTGTTGATGTGCCTGTCTTAGTTACTACTTGATTGAATTGTAAATCACCTTGAGCAAAAATGGTACATGAAAATGCGATAGCTAGTGTTAATAAAATTGTTTTCATTGTATTTGTTTTTAGTATTAAAATCCGTTTGTCGTATAAATTAAAGTATTGGCATTACTACCAGAAGTAGGTACTGTGCCATCTTTTGCTAAAATTACCCAAGCACCGTTCCAAATAAGAGATTTGCCCTCAGTGCTATTATAATAAGCATCGTTAATTGAAGGGGTAATTGGTGCTGCTGTTAACGTACCAAGCCAATTAATAGATATGCCATTCGTTCCTGATGGACCTGATGGACCTTGTGGACCTTGTGGACCAGTAGCGCCGTCAACTCCGTCTATACCGTTAGGTCCTGCAATACCCTGTGGTCCTGTTAAACCCTGGATTCCTTGAATACCTTGAATACCTTGCGTACCATCAATACCATTGGCTCCAATATCACCCTTAATACCTTGTGATCCTGTTGATCCAGTAGGTCCATCCAATCCAATTAGACCCTGCGGTCCTTGAATTCCTTGTGGACCAGTTGCCCCAATGGCTCCTGCCAATCCTGTATCACCTTTTAGTCCCTGGATACCTTGTGTTCCTGTTGCTCCAGTAGGTCCTGTTAGGCCTATTTGTCCTTGTGAACCCGTTGCACCCGTCAACCCAATAGGCCCTTGCGGACCAGCTGCACCAACAGCACCATTTATTCCGTTCAAACCAGCTGAACCTTGTGGTCCAGTTGCTCCAGGTAAACCTGTATCTCCTTTAAGCCCTTGAATGCCTTGCGGTCCTGTTGCTCCTGTTAATCCTGTATCACCTTTTAGTCCTTGAGGGCCTGCTGAACCAGCTAAACCCGTATCACCTGTCAATCCCTGTATTCCTTGAGGTCCAGTTAATCCTGTATCTCCTTTTAGGCCTTGAATTCCTTGTGGTCCTGTTACTCCAGTAGCTCCAGCAGTACCTGCCAAGCCTGTATCACCTTTTAATCCTTGTGGACCCGCAGGTCCAGTCAATCCAATATCTCCTTTTAGTCCTTGAGGACCTGTACCACCAGTTAATCCTATAAGACCTTGTGAGCCTATTAAACCTTGAATTCCTTGTGGTCCAGTCGGTCCTGTTAAACCTTTAGCACCCTGCGTTCCTGTTGCACCTGCTAATCCTATATCGCCTTTTAATCCTTGAATGCCTTGAAGTCCAGTAGATCCTATTAAACCCTGAATACCTTGCGGTCCAGTAGCACCAGTATCACCTTTTGGCCCTTGAGGCCCTATTGCACCTGTAAAACCCTGAATACCTTGAGGTCCAGTTGCTCCAGCTATACCAGTTAATCCTATATCTCCTTGTGGCCCATTAGGTCCTATCAAACCGATGTCTCCTTTTAGACCTTGAATTCCTTGAGGCCCTGTTAATCCCGTTAAACCTTGAATCCCTTGTGAACCTGTTGCTCCAGATGGTCCAGCGACACCTGGCATACCTGCATTGGCAGCATACATTGCATAAGGAACAGCCGTAAAAGGTTGATTGCTAATTTCTGTGAAAAAGGAGCAGGTTCCTTGTAAATCTAACTCAACAATTAATTTTTTTGGAGTTCCATTCCAAACAATTCCACTAAATGAGCTGGCAGTTCCTCCTGATGGAACGCCAGTTCCAATGACAACATTCACCATTCCAAATTCATCCGTTGTAGTGGTTAAGTTTTCTTGATACTCTATTTGTGAAGCTCCTGCCATTATCTTAAACTGCAAACAGATTAATTTGTTTATAAGCGGAGTTCTGTCATTGTTATAACCAGGAATACGTTCTCCTATAGGATTTAGAATGACCGCTTGATAAGTTATTCCACTGGTTTGAGAATATAGAAAGGAACTACAAAGTAGTAAGAAATAAAAGTATTTTTTTTTCATGATTGTAGATTATTGCATATTGAAATGAATTCCGAATTGTAACTGACTATTGTTAAAAGATAATTTCTCGCTAGTACTATTGGTTACATTAAAGCTTTTAGAAAAGTTATAACCAAAACTTAAATAGCCATCTTGTAAAATGTTATATCTAGTTTGGAATCCTAAAAAAGGTTGAACAATTACACCAGAGAATTCTTTTTGTGACATTAGGTCAAGGTAAGTACCATTGCGAATTTGCTTTCCATACACTAGTGTAGCAATAGTAATACCTCCACTAATACCGATATCAAAACTTCTCCTATCAAATAATGAATAGGATATAGAATTTTTTACTCCTAAATATTGTGAATTCCATGAATAAGAATTGACGTTATTTCCTCCAATAGCATTGTAATCGTTTAAATTTAATCCTATAGCATAACTGATTTTTTCATTAGCTAATGGTATCGCATAACCCATTTCATAAAAAACTCCACTACCTTTTTGTAATTCAGGATTTGAAAAACCTGCATTATCTTTGTAATCATAATTGGTATAATTCTTTCCTGAATAAAAATAAATTTCTTGTGAATGTAAGTTCTGTAATGCACCTAAAATCACCATTAGCAGTATTTTTTTTTTCATTGTTTTTTTAAGATTTGAGTATAATAAGTATAGTTTTCAGCAGTTAGTTTTACCAGATAATTGCTTGATGCAATAGATTCTAAATCAATTGTTAGAATATTATTATTTGCTCTTTTTTCTTGTTGAAAAATTAATCTACCTCTAACATCAAAAATTGCAATTTGAATTTTGTCTGTAATTTGTTTAGAAAACTGAAAATTTATTCTTGAAATAAAAGGATTAGGAAACGTTATGGTTGAAATATTGGTTTCAATATTTTTTGCAACTATTTTCTTCCAATTACTTTGCTGAAAACCTTGCCCAACTGTATAGCCATTTTTAAAGTTACCAATAGCGCTTTGCTGCCCTATAGTTTGACTTATTAGCACTCCGTTACTCATTACAACGCTTTTACCTTGTGAGGACAGCATTTGGTGGTGAAGATCTTGGCTAAACCCCGAAATACTGATTAATAATAAAATAACATACTTCATAACTATTTGATAATTTACAAACATACTGAAAACAGATAATTTAAATAGCCCATAAGCTGCCCATAATTATTTCAAAACATAATTTATTTCAAAACACTTATTTATTATTAAAGATTCTATTTCACACTTAAAAAAAATACACGGTTTTTTAACATTTAGTCAAAATGTTTTTTAAATCAGCCTTCATAGGGAGGGCTATCGAACTTGAAAATAACACTAGGGGGTTTTGACTGGGATGCGTATTAAAATTTACGTACACATCAAAATAACCAAACTAGTTAAAAAATTTTTGGATAATAATTTATTAAATGATGTATTGAAAATACTCCAAATAACCAACTTAAAGCTATATTAATAGTATATGGCTCCCAAATATAGTTTTTGGTTTTGAAGGATGATTTAGGGGGTGTTGTGAATACAGCTCATCATTTGTGTGTAAGTTTTTATTTGAAGAATATTTTGTCCCATTTGTCACATATGTGTTGAAAACAGCCCCATTTTGTTTATAAATTGAAGGTTCAAAAATTGTATGCTTAAAAAATTGGCATTACCTTTGGGCTTCCCATAACATATAGATATACAACAAGATGAGTAGAAGATTAGATGACTTTTGTATCTCTAGTAGGCTTAGGATTCAAGATAGCATTAAACTAGATAACGCTTACATATCTATCCAGAAGCTAATGGATACTGACCCTGTTAAACTGTGGAACTTAATACACTCTAGAGGCAGTAAAATTCGTCTTGTAAGCACTGATCATTACAAATTGAAGCAAGTAATATCTAAAGTAGCACCAGAACTTATAGCTATCAATAAAGTAAATGGTGAGCTTCACAAGAATAAGATGAAACTTTCTAAAGCAATCTCATCTGGTACTATTGGTACTGATAAGAGCTCCTACAAAAGACTTAATTAATCTCGTTCTCCTGTAGAAGCATAATCAATTAATACTTTTTAATACATTCTTTTATAAGATACAGAGTTACATTTTAATCACATGCTGATGCATTGCATCAAGCACTTCTACTTCAAATGCATCTAAGTATATGTTAGTGATCTTATTCCCATACTCATGCCCGAGTGATTCTGCTATAAGCTCGTTAGAATAGCCCATTCGCTTAGCTATGGTGGCAAATGAATGTCTACTTGAATAAGTTGTTACAGGAGAACCTAGATCAACCTCTGCAGATAATCGCTTCAAATATTTATTTGTGGTCTTGATGCATTGATGAATGATTTTTTTAGCCCTAATACTGTTTTCTGTCACTCCAAATGGAATAATCGGCAGTAGATAATCACTTCCTGAAATATGCATCTGATTTATTATAGATTCTGCCTCAGGAAACAACTTCACACTGTAGTTTTTGTGGGTTTTTCTTCTCTTGTATTCAATTGTACCGTCGACGATGTTTGAGTACTTTAAATAGGCTAAATCGGTGAAAGAAATCCCACGAAGATAGAAGCTCAGCATGAAATAATTTAGCGCCCTCCAAGAGGTTGAATTCTTCTCTACGTGAATTCCTAAAAGCTTGGCAATATCATCTTTTAAAATAGCTCTTTTTACTGTCTTTTCACTCTTGATACTGATATCATGGAATGGATATAATGACCTGTCAACCACTTTCATCTTAATTGCCTTATTGTAGATAGCTCTAATTGATCTGAAATAGTTTGACACACTATTGATTTTAAGTCCTGAGGTGGTTAAATGATGACTAAACTGGTCTAAGAGCTTGTAATTAACTTCAAGAAAGGTAACATCTTTCTCACAATAAGCGATAAGTCTGTTAACTGCTGTTTGGTAGACCATTGCATTACCAACCCTGTTAGCTTCCATCATTTGTTGAATGATTTTATCAGCAAATACTTGGAATGTTTCAGGAGCTTCATCTTGAGGCTTCCCAGAGAACATCGCTTTGAGCTTCTCAATAGAGAATTCATCATCTAATGAGAGAACAGCTTGTTCGATTTTAAAGAAGTCCTTGGAGAGTTTGATGTTAAGAAGCTTGGAATTTGGGTGTGCCTTTCCCACTTGCCCTTTTTTTTCATCCCAATAATGCTGTTGAAGGGAAATACCTGAATTAATGGTGTAAACTTTCTTAAAATCAATGATTCTAAAGATGATGTTAAATGTTCCATCAGATTTTGCTCTACGAATGTCTAAGAGCGTTTTAATGTTTGCCATAAAGGATAAATTATGGTCTTGGAATACAATTTTGCGCAAACTATGTGCAAACTATTTAAACAAAAAAGACCTCACTTGAATGTGAAGTCTTTTTTTAGTAGTGGTCCCACCTGGGCTCGAACCAGGGACCACCTGATTATGAGTCAGGTGCTCTAACCAGCTGAGCTATAGGACCGGTTTAGAGTTTGCAATATTAATACTATTTTTCGTTTACTGCAAATATTTTTACCTCATATTCATAGTTAATTGCAATTACAAACCACTTGATGTCGAAAACGGCTGATTATTAGATTTATAAAAATTTTCGAACAAATAAATTAATTTATTTCCTGGCATAATTCTATTAAAACCCCATTTGTACTTTTTGGATGCAGAAAAGCCACCAGTTTGTTATCCGCACCTTTTTTAGGTGTTTCATTCAAGACGACGAAGCCTTCTTTCTGCAAACGCGCGATTTCTGACACAATATCCTCTACAGCAAAAGCGATATGATGAACACCCTCTCCTTTTTTTTCTATAAACTTAGCAATGGGACTCTCAGGGCTTGTGGCTGCCAAAAGTTCTATTTTATTTGGTCCGCTTTTAAAAAACGAAGTCGACACCCCTTCACTCTCCACCTCTTCACACTTGTAGGCTGGCGCACCAAACAATTTTTCGAAAATTAAATTTGAAACGGCTAAGTCTTTAACGGCGATCCCTACGTGCTCTATTTTTTTCATTATTTAATACTTTTATTAAAATTTAGTCCAAAGAACCTATTAATCATGAGTCTTGTACCCCAACTTCCTGTTGTTGTAAATCTACATATTAAAATCTAAAAAATAAGAAGACTCGCAAAAACTAGACTAATTACACGAGCATAATAAATCTATAAAAAATTTCAATTCCATTAATTATAATTGTTATTTTGTAAACTCTAATACAAATTTGATATGTTGAAAAACGATTTAAAATACATTCTCTTACTGACACTTTTAATTGTGGTAGGCTGTGCCAAAAGAGGAACGATTACTGGAGGTTTGAAAGATAGCATTGCTCCCGTATTAAAAATGAGCTTCCCAAAAAACTTCAGCACAAACTTTAAGGAAAATGAAATTAAATTAGTCTTCGATGAAAATATTAAGCTCAAAAATTTAAATAAACAATTGGTCATTTCTCCTCCTATGAAGAATGAGCCGCTAATAGCGCCGACATCTGCAACTAAATATCTTACGATAAAAATAAAGGATACTTTACTACCCAATACCACCTATAGTTTCAACTTTGGCCAAAGTATAGCCGATAATAACGAAGGTAACCCTTTTAATCAGTTCAAATATGTCTTTTCGACTGGAGAGTATATTGATTCACTGACTTTGGGTGGAAAAATAAAAGATGCGTACAGTAAAGAAGTGGAATCTTTCGTTTCCGTGATGCTTTATGAGGCCAATGACGCATTTAATGACTCCATCGTTTATAAAGAATCCCCAAGGTATATTACGAATACACTTGACAGTATGAAAACTTTCAAATTAGAGAATTTAAAAGCAGGAAAGTACCTTCTTGTGGCTATGAAAGATAAAAACAGCAACAATAAATTCAATCCTAGAGAAGATAAAATCGGATTTATCAAGGACTATATTACAATCCCTACCGACACCACCTACGAATTGAGCCTGTTTAAGGAGACATCCGCTTTTAAAGGATACAGACCTATTCAAGCATCCGGAAATCGACTTTTGATGGGTTATGAAGGCAATATGAAACAGGCAAGTTCGAGACCTAAAATAGCTTTAAAAAACAATAGTGAAACCTTGGCTACTATTGTAACACAGTTCCCTAAAAAAGATTCACTCCAAATATGGTACAAGCCTTTGAAGGTCGATTCTCTGGCATTAGAAGTAACTAAAAACAAATACTCAGCTAATTTCGTGTTGAAAATTAAAGAACAGAAAAAAGACAGTTTGAACATCTCTGCTTTATCTACTGGTACTTTAAATTTCAGAGATCGATTTACCTTAGAATCTGCCACTCCTTTGGTTAGTTTTGATAACACAAAAATAAAATTGACAGCAAACGATTCTATTCCAGTAGCCTTTACCTCCGAATATGATGACTTTAACCAAAAATTGTTTTTTGATTTCAAGAAAGAACCTTCCGAAAAATACAGCTTCACTATTTTACCAGGTGCATTAACTGACTTTTATGAAAAATCAAATGACACTTTGACCTATAAAGTGAATACGAAAAGCACTGCAGAATACGGCAATCTAAGGGTGATACTACAAAACGTTAAAAGCTTCCCTGTTATTGTTGAATTGACGAATCCCAAAGGAGACCTGATTGCAAGCGAATATTCTGAAAGCAATTCCACCGTGGACTTTAATTTACTAGAACCCGCGCAATTTACATTGCGTCTTATTTATGACGAAAACAAAAATAAGGCTTATGATTCCGGCAGTTATTTAGAAAAACGATATGCCGAAGAAGTCATTTATTTCTCGAAAGAAATAGACGTACGGGCAAACTGGGATGTGGAACAAGTTTTTGATGTGAGCCTTCCTTATACTCCAGAACCCAAAAAGAAATAGGAAAAAGAGAAAAAGAAAGGGCTTTAGAATAGCGCTTAGAGTATTTCAAAAGCATCTCTATCACTCAAAAAGTCTAATTTTGATCGCGTTTGCATCATTTTTTCTTTATTTAATTCAACAAAGAAAACACCTTCCGATTCTTGTGGTTCCAAGATAGATTCACCCAGAAAATCTACTGCTTGAGAATGTCCTACATATTCATAACCATTAGAATCTTTCCCAATCCTATTTACGCCAATAGTGTAACTCATGTTTTCGATAGCACGCGCAGCAAGTAAGGTATCCCAAGCTTTAATTCTTGTTTTGGGCCAGCTTGCCACATACAGTAACAAGTCGTAATTCTCTACATTCCGAGAGAGAACTGGGAATCGTAAGTCATAACAAACGAAAGGACAGATCTTCCAACCTAGGTAGTCTACAATCAATTTCTGAATGCCTCTTGAATAAACTTTGTCTTCGCCGGCTAGCGTAAACAAATGCCTTTTATCATAATGCTCAATTTTGCCTGACGGAAAAACAAATAACATGCGATTGTAAAAATTTGAATTTTCTTCAATTACTACACTTCCTGTAATGGCTGTATTTTTAGCTTTCGCCAAAGATTGCATCCAGACTACCGTTTTGCCTTCCATAGTCTCGGCAACTGCTGATGGGTTCATCGTAAAGCCGGTAGTAAACATTTCAGGAAGCACAATTAGATTTACTTCCTCAGTAATTGAATTGATTTTTTCTTCAAAATACGTTCTGTTTGCTTCTGGGTTTTCCCAAACTAAGGCGGATTGAATTAAGGCTACTTTCATTTTATAAAATTACTAAAAATATGGCAAACAGATGATGGGGTGTTATTTTGAATTACTCTGCTTTAAAACGGAACGCAAATGAGACGGATTAAGCGAATTAAATAAAAACTTTACCCAAATTTTAAGATTTATTCGTCGAATTATTTTCAGGAACGGATTGAAGATTCCGGGGAATCGGGATAAATAGAAACAAAAAACCCTAACCTTTTCCGTTCGTAAAATAATTTTAATATTGGTTGTTTTTAACGACGCAAATCCAATCAAAAAATCAAGTATTTGAAATCAACAAAATACATCTATATTCTTTATTCTTAGCTCTTCATTTCTCTCAAGTGATGAATAGCAGTCAATTACATAAAATTACGGATTTATTTATCATTTCGGCCATCGGCTAAAATCATAAAAGAGAGTAAATAGTGTAAGTCTCATTTTTCTATTTTCTATGCTCTAAACTCTTTCTCTAGGATGAGGGATAGCAGTGAAAACCCTTTTATGAAATGAAATGGAATAAAAGATTGCAACGCATAGCCCGACCGGAGCTTTTGCGCAGGGCAGCCCAAAAACAAAAAACGCATCCAAGTGAATGAATGCGTTTTTTAAAACTATCTATTTCGCCATTTGGCTAAAATGTTCTTATCCTTTCATACTTGCAGAAAGATATTCTCTGTTCATACGTGCGATGTTCTCTAAAGAAATTCCTTTAGGACATTCCACCTCACATGCTCCAGTATTAGTACAGTTACCAAAACCTTCAGCATCCATCTGGTGTACCATGTTTAATACACGATCAGTCGCCTCGATTCTTCCTTGCGGCAATAAAGCATACTGAGATACTTTTGCAGCTACGAATAGCATGGCTGATGAGTTTTTACAAGAAGCAACACAAGCACCACAACCAATACAAGTCGCCGCATCAAACGCATCATCTGCATCTTGCTTATTAATTGGAATCGTGTTTGCATCGATTGTATTTCCTGAAGTGTTTACAGATATAAATCCTCCAGCGTGTTGAATTCTATCAAAAGCACTTCTGTCAACAACTAAATCTTTTACTACAGGAAAAGCACCTGCACGAAATGGCTCAATAGTGATTGTATCCCCGTCCTTGAACATGCGCATGTGCAGTTGGCAAGTGGTTACTTTTCTATCAGGTCCGTGCGCTTCACCATTAATATATAAAGAACACATTCCGCAAATTCCTTCGCGACAATCGTGGTCAAACGCTACTGGTTCTCCCCCTTTATTCATCAAGTCTTGATTAAATACGTCAAGCATTTCAAGGAACGACATATCTGGCTCAATTCCGTCGATTTGATAGTCGACCATTGCTCCTTTATCTTGGGCGTTTTTCTGACGCCATATTTTTAATGTAAGTTTCATCTTTTTAAATTTGAAAGTCTTTAAGTCGAAGGTCAAAAGTCCAATTTTATTGAGACTCCTAACTTTTAACTTTCGACAAATTACTATTTATAACTACGAGTTACTAATTTAACATTATCGAAAATTAATTCTTCTTTATGTAGAACGGCATCACTTGGTTTCCCTTTGTATTCCCATGCGGCTACATAAGCGAAGTTCTCGTCATCACGCTGTGCTTCACCATCGGCAGATTGATATTCCTCACGGAAGTGACCTCCACAAGATTCATTACGGTGTAACGCATCTTTTGCGAACAATTCTCCCAACTCTAAGAAATCGGCAACGCGAGTGGCCTTTTCCAATTCTTGATTGAATCCTTTATCAGTTCCTGGAACTCTAACATCTTTATAAAACTCTTCGCGTAACGCTGCAATTTCTGTGATCGCTTCATTAAGACCTTTAGCGTTTCTAGCCATTCCAACTTTGTCCCACATAATTTTACCCAATCTTCTATGGAAGTGGTCAACAGATTGTGTTCCGTTATTGTTCATGAATTTTTCAATCTGGTCCTTCACTCCTTTTTCAGCGGCAGCGAATTCTGGCGAGTCGGTAGAGATTGGTCCCATTTTAATATCAGGTGATAAATAATCTCCAATAGTATAAGGCAATACAAAATATCCATCAGCTAAACCTTGCATTAAAGCAGAGGCACCTAAGCGATTTGCACCGTGATCCGAAAAGTTTGATTCCCCGATAGAGAAACATCCAGGAATAGTAGTCTGCAAGTTATAATCAACCCAAGTTCCACCCATTGTGTAGTGTACTGCAGGATAAATCATCATAGGAGTTACATATGGATTTTCATCTACAATTTTCTCATACATCTGAAATAAGTTACCGTATTTATTGGCAACCACATCAGTACCTAATTTGACAATTACTTCAGCATCCTTTTCATCTAATCCCTTTATGTGTGCTTGTTCTTTTCCGTAACGTTGAATTGCCGCAGCAAAGTCCAAGTATACAGCTTCGCCTGTTTTATTCACTCCAAAACCAGCATCGCATCTTTCTTTGGAAGCACGAGAAGCTACATCACGAGGAACAAGATTCCCAAATGCAGGATATCTTCTTTCTAAATAATAATCTCTATCGGCTTCAACAATTTGAGTTGGTTTTAATTTCCCTTCACGAATCGCTTTAGCATCTTCTAGTTTTGCTGGTACCCATATACGACCATCATTTCTTAAAGACTCAGACATCAAGGTTAATTTTGCCTGATGATCTCCAGAAACTGGAATACATGTTGGGTGAATTTGCGTATAACAAGGGTTCGCAAAAAAGGCTCCTTTTTTATGTATTTTCCAAGCTGCAGTAGCATTAGATCCCATTGCATTGGTAGATAAAAAGAAAACGTTTCCATATCCTCCAGAAGCAATAACAACAGCGTGAGCTGAATGTCTTTCGATTTCACCTGTAACTAAATTACGAGCTATAATACCTCTTGCTTTTCCGTCCACGATTACTAGATCTAGCATCTCGTGACGCTTGTGCATTGTTATTTTACCACGTCCTATTTGGCGATTCATTGCTGAATACGCACCTAGCAACAATTGTTGTCCTGTTTGTCCTTTAGCGTAAAAAGTACGCGATACTAAAGTTCCTCCAAAAGAACGGTTATCTAGTAACCCTCCATATTCACGTGCAAAAGGCACACCTTGCGCTACGCACTGATCAATAATATTAGTAGAAACTTCAGCCAAACGATGAACGTTTGCTTCACGAGAGCGGTAATCTCCACCTTTTACGGTATCATAAAATAATCTGAATACAGAATCACCGTCTCCTTGATAGTTTTTTGCCGCATTGATCCCTCCTTGTGCAGCAATAGAGTGTGCACGACGAGGTGAATCTTGAAAGCAAAAAGCTTTTACGTTATATCCTAATTCTGCTAATGTTGCAGCAGCAGAACCTCCAGCTAATCCTGTTCCAACAACGATAACATCTAAATTACGCTTGTTTGCAGGGTTAACTAAATTAATATGATCTTTATAATTTGTCCATTTGTCCGAAATTGAACCGCTTGGAATTTTTGAATCTAATGCCATTGATAATTGAATATTAATGATTGAAATAATGAAATAATGCAATAAAAATAAACCCAAAAGGAACTACAAATGCGAAAGCTAATCCGAAATTTTTCAGTCCTTTAGAATATTTATTATTGAAACCTACCGATTGAAAAGAAGAACTAAACCCATGCTTCAAGTGCAACGATAACAACACAAAAGCTAAGCTATACAATCCTGTACGAACTGGACTTTCAAACTTTTCAGCTAATTCATGAAAATACCTAGTTTCGTCAAGTGGATTAAACGCTACATACTTATACACCATTTCCGGAACCCAGAAATCATAAAAGTGCAGACCTAAAAACGCCAAAATCACTGAACCGGAAATAATCATATTTCTTGACGCCCAAGAAGAGTTTGCAGCACCATTGTTTTTTGCATAAGCGATTGGTCTTGCTTTTTTGTTTTTAATATCCAAAACAAAGCCCATTATAAAGTGAAAAACAACTCCAACGATCAAAATTGGTTGAATTACAAATTGAACTAAGGGATTATTCCCCATAAAATGCGAAATAGAATTGAATACGTCGGCGCTAAACACCGAGGTCATATTGATAAAGAAGTGCTGTGCTAGAAACAACATCAGAAAAAGTCCTGAAAGCGCCATAGCAACTTTTTTAGCTATTGACGACTTCAATAATGCAGATTGTGCCATAAGATTTGAGTAATTTGTTTTAAAATATACCACAAAAATAAACCAAATAGACATTAACTACAACCATTTCGCTGTTATTTATAATGATTTTAAAGTGTTTTAACCACAAAGCTAATAAATCACTAAAAACTCAGTATTAAATCATTATCCTCCGGCAAGTTACTTAAACACATAATAAAAAAGTCTTAAATAAGAATTTAGACAATGAGCAATATCAACATCGCAAAAAGAGTTAGAATTAGCAATACCATAATTATACTTACTATTTCCCTCCGAATTAACAAAAACACAAAAAAGAGACGTTTTGTTAGTTTAAAAAATTGCTTTATACCCAAGTGATTTTAACTTTACAGGCTAAAATGAATTCAATATGAAAATAGGAATTGACTGCATCTCTTTTGACGTTGCCAAAATACATTTACCCATTACAACTTTGGCGAAAGCCAGAAACATTGAACCCGAAAAGCTAGAAAAAGGCCTCGGACTATTAAAAATGACTTTAGCCGATTCTCACCAAGACCCGGTGGTTTTTGGAGCAAATGCATTGACAAAACTAATCCAAGATAACAACATTGATCTGAACGAAATCGCACGTATATATGTCGGAACAGAAAGTAGTGTTGACAGTTCAAAACCCATAAGCTCCTTTTTAGTTGGTTTAATGGAGCAGAAATTCGGAGAAAACTGCTTGTCTGAATGTGACGTAGTCGATTTTACTTTTGCCTGTATTGGAGGCGTTGATGCCATGCAAAATTGCATCGATTACATAAAATTAAATCCTACAAAAAAAGCGATTGTCGTCACTACAGACTTAGCAAAATACGATTTAAACTCAACCGGAGAATACACACAAGGCGCTGGAGCGTTAGCGACGCTCATTACCGCGAACCCCAGAATTATTGCTTTTGACAACAATTGGGCGACAAGTACAAAAGGCGTTTTTGACTTTTTCAAACCATCCAGAACAATCTCAAAAAAAGCTATTACCGGAAAAGATACTAACGAACCTTGGTTTGATAATTTAGAATCCGAGATTGAAATTCACAAAGAGCAACCCGTTTTTGATGGCCAATATTCGAATCAATGTTATATGGAAAGAACTCGGAATGCCTATTTTTCATTCAAAAAACTAAAGCAAACGAACGAAACCATTTATAATTCCTGGAAAAGTATCATCATGCATTTGCCTTATGCTTTTCAGGGCCGCAGAATGCTATCTGAAATTTACGCATTAGATTCGGAAACAAAAATAATCATAGGAAATGAAGATGCCACTGAGTACCAAAATAAGCTTAAAGCAATCAGCAAATCTGACGAATATATAAATTTTGTAGCTGAAAAATTAGTACCTGCGGAACTGGCCTCTTCCTTGATAGGGAATTTATACACAGGCTCTATCTTTATGGGATTACTATCTACTTTAGCTCATTTTCATGGTACTAACCAAGAGATAGCTAACTTTAAATTTGGATTCTTAGCTTATGGTAGCGGTTCTAAATCAAAAGTTTTCGAAGGTACTATTCAAGATAATTGGAAAGAAGCGGTAGCTAAATGCAGTTTATTTGAAACTTTAAAAAGTAGTTTTGAAATTGATTTTGAAACCTACGAAAAGTTGCATAAAAAAGAGTATAATCAAAGTATCCGAACTCCACAAAATGAATGGGTTTTAGACCGAATAGAAACTGAAATTTCAAACCTATTAGGCGCACGATACTACAAATGGATTGACTAAAAACAGAAAAACCTCGATTGTAATAAGTATCAACCGAGGTTTTTTCTTTAAAATAAGTTTGATCAGCTAAATTTAGCCATGTATTTTTGAACAATCAAATCTGTGTTTTCATTTCGGATTTTAAGATCTAGTTGAATTGGCGGAGAACCTCTCTCTTCGCAATTTTTGACGGCGCAGGTTTCGCAAGTCACCCCCACAATTTGTTTTTTTAGTGATTTGTTGTCAATAAATTTAAATTTTTTCTTCATCCCGGGCGTAATCAAAATCCCAACGGATATACTCCTCAAACAATCTTTTTTGAACGGGTCTTCTGTAGCTGATGAAAAAACCAAAAACTCATTACCGCTGTTTTCATAGCGCGAAATTTGAGCATCAAAAAAATGACTTTTGTTTTGCTTTATAGATTCTACAATTGTTTTTACTGAAACCCATCTACGGCAGTAATGCTCATTCATTTCGTTAGCGTGTGGCTCCTGCTGATTAGTAATATGCAGTTCCTTTTTAATCTGATAGGTTTCTGCACCTATTCTATGAGACAAACGAAGGAAAAAAATATTTTTTAATTGAAAGTCCTTTGGTAAAATATTCGTTAACCTCTGGTAAAAAGATTCTGGGGAAACGTTAAACTGGCTCATCAACTGAATCATTTCTTGCGGCTTAGGATCTGTTTTGGCCAAAAATAAATTAAGCTCACTCACCAACTGTTTACGTGGAATCAACAAGGCTCCAGCAAAGTAAGAGGCATAGAAATTATTTAGAACCTCATCAAAATTCTTAAACTTGATCCAACTGAATGTGTACAACCTTTCCGTTATTTCAAGATAATTATAAGCAATTTCTTTTGCCAAAATAAACGCTTTTTGCTGAGAATCGATATCTACAGAAAGCAACAAGGTTTTGCTCTTAGGCACATATATGGATCTTAAATCCCCTAATTCCTCTTGTTCCGAAAAGGCAATTTCCTGAATGGTATAGCCATATTCCTCGGTCAGCACTGCAGTTAAGTCTTCTATAGAAATTTTAGTGTTTATATTAATCTGAAATGCTTTGGAGAAGTCTAAGACTTTTTGCTCTAAGTCCTCAAAATAATTATTATGCGCTTCCTGATATGAACGTAAGGCAGCCAGAAAAAAACTTTCTCTGGTCAAATTATAATGCTGTGCAATCTCAATAATGGTACTTATGAACGCATTTACTTTTGCAGGGGCATTTGCAATGATATCAATAAGGTCGTTTTCCTGAATCCCAAAAATATCCAAGGGGATCTCTTTGAGAATACCCGATTTTAAAATCTCCCCAATTGGAGCCAAATTATTATCTAGCTTCAAAGAGACCATATGATCGTACGAAACTTCTAGCTTTTCCGCCAAAAGAATAATCTTATCCGTTTTAGGGTATTTTTTACCTTTTTCTATTTCATTCAAATAGGACTTAGAAAGCTCCGTTATTTTGGCCAGTCCAAATAAAGACAGATTCTTACCGGTACGAGCCTGCTTGAGCTTTAGCCCAAAAATTAATTTAATATACTCTTTTTCTACATTCATATTTCAAAGATAGTTTAAAAAATAAAATTCGTAAAAAAAGTTTTTTGTATTTTTAGCGTACGTTCGCTTGTTTTGTAAAATACTTTTCGTAACATTGTCATGTAAAACGAATTAACCATGACAAATCTACCTGAAACATCCGTAAAAAATTTCAAATTTTCAGCTCAAACAAACCAAAAATATCCTGAAATACTGACGGATAAGGCTATTGATTTCCTAACTGCATTGCACCAGAAATTCAACGACAAAAGACTTTTGTTATTAGAGGAAAGGAAACAACAACAAGTATTATTTGATGCCGGCGCATTACCTTCTTTTCCACTTGAAACAAAAAGTATTCGTGAAAGCAACTGGAGCGCTGCGTCCACACCACAAGATTTATTAGACCGAAGAGTAGAAATAACCGGTCCCGTTGACAGGAAAATGGTCATCAACGCTTTGAATTCGGGTGCAAAAACATTCATGGCTGATTTTGAAGATAGCACTTCACCAACTTGGAACAACCTAATGACTGGCCAACAAAACTTGATTGATGCAGTAAACAAAACAATCTTTCTTGAAGACCCTATAAAAAACAAGACTTACTCCTTAAATGAAGACACGGCAGTTTTAATTGTCCGACCAAGAGGACTGCATTTGTCGGAAAAAAATATTTTGATAGATGGAGAGCAAGCTTCGGGATCCCTGATAGATTTCGGATTGTATGCTTTTCACAATCACGAAGAACTAACAAGAAACGGATCTGCACCCTATTTTTATTTACCTAAACTAGAGCATTATCTGGAAGCGAGATGGTGGAATGATGTTTTTGAATTTACGCAAGAATATTTAGGGGAGCAAAACGGGACTTTCAAGGCCACCGTTTTAATCGAAACGATAACAGCCAGTTTTCAATTAGACGAAATAATTTTCGAATTGAAAGACCATATCGTGGGTCTCAATTGCGGAAGATGGGATTATATTTTTTCTTACATCAAAAAGCTAAGAAACAACCCAGCATTCATTGTTCCAAATAGGGATCAAGTATCAATGACTTCTCCTTTCATGAGTGCCTATTCACAACTGGTGATTCAACGTTGCCATAAACGCAACATACATGCTATTGGCGGAATGGCGGCTCAAATTCCGATAAAAAATGACGAGCAAGCAAATACGATTGCTTTCAACAAAGTAATTGCTGACAAAGAGCGCGAAGCAAAAAACGGACATGACGGGACTTGGGTGGCGCACCCAGATTTGGTTTCATTAGCGCTGGATGTATTCAACAAATGCATGCCGACAAAAAACCAAATTCATGTAAAAAGAAGTGACATACAAGTGACCGAAAAGGAGCTGCTAGAAGTGCCTCAGGGAACGATTACGGAGGAAGGTGTCAGGAAAAACATCAGTATCTCTATTTTATATCTGGCTTCATGGCTTAACGGACAAGGTGCGGTAGCAATACATCATTTAATGGAAGACGCGGCGACAGCCGAAATTTCGAGATCCCAATTATGGCAGTGGCTACAAAACGAAGTCAAGTTGGACAATGACAAAAAACTGACCAACAATTATTACCATCGATTAGCAGTGGAAGAATTCGAAAAAATAAAAAAACTAGTTGGTGAGGAGAATCACGAAAAGGGAAAATACAATTTGGCAGAACAACTATTAGACGTACTAGTCGTGAATCCAAATTTTATAGACTTTCTAACTATTCCTGGCTACAAATACATTTAAAAAACCACCAACCAAAAAACTATTAAAAAAAAATTATGAAAACTACCGAAACAAGAATTCAAGAATTAGTTGCTGACTGGATATCAAACCCTAGATGGAAAGGTGTCGAACGTCCATACACTGCTGAAGAAGTTGTAAAACTACAAGGATCATACAAAATAGAGCACAGCATCGCAAAAATTGGAGCGGAAAAACTATGGAGAAAACTTAATTCTCAAGATTTTGTTGCAGGACTTGGGGCATTAACCGGAAATCAGGCCATCCAAGAAGTGGAAGCAGGTCTAGAAGCTATTTACTTAAGCGGATGGCAAGTTGCTGCAGACGCTAATGTTGCAGGAGAAATGTACCCTGACCAATCTTTATATCCTGCAAACAGTGTCCCTTTAGTTGTGAAAAGAATCAACAATGCACTGTTGCGTGCAGACCAAATTCAAGTTGTAAATGGGGAAGTAAATAAAAAAGACTATTTAGTACCTATAGTAGCTGATGCCGAGGCGGGTTTTGGGGGTAATCTAAACGCATTCGAATTAATGAAATCGATGATTGAGTCAGGCGCTGCAGGAGTTCACTTTGAAGATCAATTAAGTTCTGCTAAAAAATGTGGTCATCTTGGAGGAAAAGTTCTGGTTCCTACACAGGAAGCCATCAACAAGTTGGTCGCAGCCAGACTCGCAACAGATGTTATGGGAACATCTACTTTGATTATAGCTCGTACGGATGCTGATGCCGCTAATTTATTAACAAGCGATATTGATCCCAGAGACGCAAAATTCATTACGGGAGAGAAAACATCTGAAGGTTTTTTTCATGTGAATTGTGGGGTACAACAGGGAATCGACAGAGGTTTAAGTTATGCGCCTTACGCTGATCTAATTTGGATGGAAACCAGCAATCCAGATCTAGAATATGCAAAACAATTTGCAGATGCAATTCACAAAGAATTTCCAGGTAAAATGTTAGCTTACAATTGCTCACCGTCATTCAATTGGGCTGCAAAATTGTCTGTTGCACAGATGGAAACCTTCAGGGAAGATTTAGCTTCAATGGGATACAAATTCCAATTCATAACCTTAGCTGGATTTCATGCTTTGAACACAAGTATGTTTGAATTATCTAAAGCGTATAAAGAACGAGGAATGGCTGGATATTCTGAATTACAAGAAAGAGAGTTTGCGTTACAAAAACACGGTTTTAGAGCCGTTAAACACCAAGGCTTCGTAGGAACATCCTACTTTGATGCCGTACAAAACACCGTTACTACTGGGAAATCTTCAACAACTGCCATGAAAGACTCTACAGAAGCCGCTCAGTTTTAAATAAATTTGATTTTTGTTCAGCACAAAGCGCATCGGTTTAAACGCAATATTTTAAACTGATGTGTTTTGTGTTTTTTTATTTAATATTGCCATATTGATGACCTCAAACGATTTAATCTTAGTATTTTTGAGATATTAAACGTAAATCTCAAATTACTATGAAATACCACCAAATTGACCGTGACTTATTTATAAAAAATCGCTCGAAATTCTTGGCTCAAATGAAGCCGAAAAGCGTTGCCATTTTTAACTCTAATGATATTTATCCAATTGGCGCCGATAGCACAATGCCTTTCGCACAGGATCGAGATATTTTTTATTTAAGCGGTGTAGATCAAGAGGAAAGTATTTTACTGCTTTTCCCTGACGCTCCTTATGAACATCAAAGAGAAATATTATTCCTGAAAGAAACGAATGACCATATTGCAGTTTGGGAAGGTGAGAAACTCACCAAAGAACGCGCTTTAGCCGTTTCTGGAATTAAGACAGTTTATTGGTTGCAAGATTTTGAAAAAATACTGTTCGAAATGATGACACATTCCGATACTATTTACATCAATACTAATGAGCATTATCGTGCATCAGTAGAGACGGAAACTCGTGAAGCGCGCTTTGTGAAATGGTGGAAGGATAAATACCCCGCACATGCTGTCGCAAAAAGCAACCCAATCCTGCAACGCATTCGCTCCGTAAAAGAAAGTGAAGAATTAGATTTGATACAACAAGCCTGTAGCATTACCGAAAAAGGTTTCAGACGTATTTTATCTTTCGTAAAACCGAATGTGATGGAGTATGAAATTGAAGCCGAATTCATCCACGAGTTTACACGTAACCGCTCGCAAGGTTTCGCATATACTCCAATCATAGCGTCTGGAAACAGTGCCAATGTATTGCATTACATCGAGAACAACCAGCAATGTAAAGCGGGGGATTTAATCTTAATGGATGTTGGTGCAGAATATGCAAATTATTCAAGTGACATGACACGTTCCGTTCCAGTTTCGGGTAAATATAATGACCGACAAAAAGACGTATACAATGCTGTTTTGAGAGTAAAAAATGAAGCAACCAAGATGCTAACTCCCGGAACACTTTGGAAACAATACCACATCGAAGTGGGCAAGCTTATGACTTCAGAATTATTAGGTTTAGGATTGCTAGACAAAGCCGATGTTCAGAACGAAAACCCAGAATGGCCTGCTTATAAAAAATACTTCATGCACGGAACCTCGCACCACATGGGACTAGACACGCATGATTACGGAATACTTACAGAACCAATGCAAGCCAATATGGTCTTCACTGTAGAGCCCGGAATTTACATTCCTGCTGAAGGTTTTGGAATTCGCCTTGAGGACGATGTCGTGATTCAGGAAACTGGCGAACCGTTTAATTTAATGCGCAACATCCCTATTGAAGTAGACGAGATTGAAAGCTTGATGAATTCTTAATTTAGAAAAAAGAATAAAGAGAAAAGAATAAAGACGGTTCGCAGTAATGTGAGCCGTTTTTTTATGCCCCAATATTCTCTCGACCAACTCAACAATTAAACGCTAAAAAAATTAAACAATTCCTTGGGCGCATCGCGCCTCCGTAAACTCCGGCAGGGTCGGGATGCTCGCTATTATCCCTTACGAAAAAACCTTAAATAAATCATAAATATGTAACATTTTGACGTCAGGCCCAACTAATCAAAAAAACTAAATTATGAAAGCACACGAAATAGAGTATCAGATTTTCGGTCAAGAAATGCAATATGTAGAAATAGAATTAGATCCACAAGAAATCGTTATCGCCGAGGCAGGAAGTTTTATGATGATGGATAATAATATCCAAATGGAAACTATTTTTGGCGATGGATCTGAGCAGCAATACGGTCTGTTTGGCAAATTACTAAATGCAGGAAAAAGAGTGCTCACAGGCGAAAGTCTTTTCATGACCGCTTTCATAAACCAAAACAATACTAAGGGCAAAGTTTCTTTTGCTTCGCCATATCCTGGACAAATCCTTCCTATTGACTTAACTGAATTCCAAGGAAAATTCATCTGCCAGAAAAGTTCTTTCCTCTGTGCAGCAAAAGGAGTTTCCGTAGGGATTGAATTTTCCAAAAAATTAGGCCGTGGTTTCTTTGGAGGTGAAGGATTCATCATGCAAAAAATCGAAGGTGACGGTCTGGCTTTTGTGCATTCGGGGGGAACCTTAGCAAAAAAAGAATTAAGAGCTGGGGAAATACTAAAAGTAGACACCGGCTGTATTGTTGGCTTCACTAAAGACGTAGATTATGACATCGAATTCATTGGCGGCATAAAAAATTCTGTTTTTGGCGGAGAAGGTTTGTTTTACGCAACCCTACGAGGTCCTGGAACTGTCTACATACAATCCTTGCCTTTCAGCCGCCTAGCAGATCGAATCATTGCTTCCGCACCAAAAGCAGGAGGAAGTAGCCGTGGAGAAGGCAGTGTATTAGGAGGTTTAGGTAATTTATTAGATGGAGATAATCGTTTTTAACTTCAATTAGCAAGATCTGCTAAAATGTGAGCCGTTTTAATTTTCATTTTCACTATTAAAAATTATTTTTGCTACTGCAAATTATAGCTTTTGAAAAACATACAATTTAAAAATACAAGTATCTCCTATTCTGATAATGGAAAAGGCACCGCGATAGTTCTACTACACGGATTTCTAGAAAACCAAAAAATGTGGGACAATTACGTTGAGGCGTTTTCTAAAAAAAACCGCGTTATTACCATTGATTTGTTGGGTCATGGACATACGGAATGCCAAGGCTATGTGCACAGTATGGAGGACAATGCTGATGCGGTTCATGCAGTACTAGCTGAGTTGCATATCCGCAAAGCGATTCTCGTTGGCCACTCCATGGGCGGCTATGTGGGTTTGGCTTTCGCCGAATTGTATCCTGAAAATGTAAAAGGCCTAGTTCTATTGAATTCGACTGCCAGAGCCGATAGTACTGAACGACAATTAAACCGAGATCGTGCCATTATCGCTGTAAAGAAAAGTTATATCGGTTTTGTCAGTTTGGCTATAGCCAATCTATTCAGCGAAAACAATCGAGAAAGACTTGTTGCAGAAATCGCGAACGCAAAAAAAGAAGCTCTAAAAACACCACTTCAAGCGATTATAGCTTCACTTGAAGGCATGAAAATAAGATCAGACAGAGAAGTTTTATTACACCTTAGTCCCTATCCAAAAATGCTTATCCTTGGTAAAAAAGATCCTATTGTAGCATATGAAGAAGCCAAAGAACAAATTGAAAATACCGAAGTGCAATTAGTCACTTTCCCTGACGGACACATGTCACACATTGAAAACCAGGACGAACTGACCAAAGTATTATTACAATTTTTTAAGAAAATCCAATGAAATTACTTTAATCGCTTAACTAGATTTGATGTTAAAACCCTATATTTTCTCTTCAAACGGAATATTCACGTCCAATATTTCATTTAACAACAAAACAATTTGCTCGAGATAATTAGTCATAACCTCTTCATTAATGATCATGTTTGCTTCTTTTTCTTCTTTAAAGTTAAATGGCAAAAATCCAGACTTTAAGTTTTTGAAAGAAATAATACCGGCTTCTATTGGTCTTGATTTAGCCTCGGTTTCATACATATAGGCATACGCCAAAACCTGTATTATTTTGTCATTCTTTATCTCTTCCGTCAATCCTCGCCAGGTTTTCAAGGTTACACTTGCTTTCTCCACTTTACCCGTTTTGTAATCGATAATCCGAATGGTTCCGTTGCGCTCTTCGATTCTGTCGACATTTCCCTTTATCAAAACAGGAAAAGCCAAACTTGGATGTTCTAATTTACGTTCAAAGGTTTTTTCTAAGGCAAGAATTTTGATTGCATCACCGGCTTTAACACATTCTAATTCTACTTTCAAGAAATTGAAAACATTACGTTTCGCAACTTCAAAAGCCAATAAGTTCCTCCCTTTTTTAATCTCTCCTTCTTTATAAACTGCTTTAAACTGCTTTAAAACCTCAGCATCTATTTGCTTAAAGCAATTTTGAATATCCTGTTCAGAAACAAACTTCCCAATGAAAGGCTCATACAAGGCTTTTAAAGTTTCGTGAATAATAGTTCCTAGGGTATTCAAGGCAATATTTTCTTCGACTTCTTCGACTTCCCGAATGCGTAAAATCTTTTGGAAATAAAACTGAATTGGATTCCGAAGATAACTAGTCAAAGCAGAAGGAGAAAAACCAACAGTCGCAATTTCTTCCAAGCGGGCCATCACAGCTTCTGATTTCTCAATTACCATAGGCTTATAAGCCGTTTCAGGCAAAACGGCATTGTATATTTCGTGGGTTAAGTTATGGTTAGGTTGTTTCTCCACTTCTAACTGTGTGATAAACCGACTTTTTTCTCCTGCATCCAGTCCTTCGCTTTCCGTATTGTAAAGCAAATAAATATTCTTGGCTCGTTGCAACAAATGGTAAAAATGATAGGTGTAAATTGCATCCTTCTCTTTAAAAGTAGGCAAACCTAATTCGCGTTTCACATCATAGGGAATAAAAGAATTCTGCGATTTCCCTGCCGGAAATTTCCCTTCATTCATTGAAGTAACAATAACGGTATCAAAATCAAGCACCCTACTTTCTAAAACCCCCATGATTTGTAAACCATTGAGCGGCTCGCCTTCAAAAGAAACTTCAGCAAGATCAATTACCTGTTTGTAAATAGCATGCAGTGTATCAATTTTATCAATATGTTCATGCTGAGAGTAATAGTTAATCAACTTATTGATTACTTTAAAAATAGCAAAAACAAAGGCTTTTGTAATTTTTTCTTCTTCATTCTCATTATTCAAATTGTCTTTAATCGTTAATAATAACTTTGATACCGTTTCTAAAACGGGGATCGAACCTTTTTCCCATTTTTCGAATAGCAGACGAAACAAGTCACTAGGATCGGGATTTAACTCCATCAATTTGTGATGGGTTATAAAGGTGTAATTATTTTGATTAATAATATTTACTAAACCAGCTGTTTTCGAGTAAGGTTCTACCAATGGATGGGTCAATATGTCTAACACATCTTTATAGTACAAGACATAGTTCTTTGCGTTTCTGGACAAGGCATTCGTATGCAGCTTGAACATCTTCGCAATCAATATCTGGGCAGGATTGTTTTTACTCGAATAACCCATGGTAATATTCAAAGCGCCAACTGTTGATGGCAATGAATATAAAAGCGGAACCAAAAGGTTTTCTTCTCCAAGAACAACCGCAACCTTGTCTAAAGTTGTATCTGGATTATCCTTGACGATGTTTTCAATGATGCTACCGGTAATTTTAGCCTGACCAATGGTCTTTGGCGTCCCGATAACCTGAATATTTTTAGTTTGCGAAAAATCGTCTACAATCCATTCAAAAGGATTCGTTTTGTAATGTTTCCAACTCTCTTTAAACCTCCTAACAAACAATCCTGCATCGTGATAAGGATCATTAAGAAACGTTTTATCGACATCCCAATAAATTTTGGCCTGATCAGCAGCAATCAGATGTTGTATTATTTTTTCTTCGGCGGCATTCAATGCATTAAAACCCGCAAATAGATATTGCTTTGGAGTTATCGACTTCGAAAAATGATTTAGATTCTCGACCGCTTGGCGGTAAATTAATCCTTGGTAACCTACTCCCTTTTTGAGCAGGTGTGCATACAACGATTGATAATAATTGGGTAATAATTTCCAAAAATCGATATAGTTTTCGAGCAGTTGAGTTTTATTTTCCACTTCAATTCCCCATTTTTTGATATCCTCAATATCTTTTAAGTAAGACAAAACATGAGTAGGGTCTAATAAATAACGGTCGATTTCATTAAAGTCTTGCAGTAATGTTTTTGACCAATTAGCAAACAATTCAAAAGATTGTTGCTTTGATTTTTCAGTAACGGACAAATAAACTTCATAAAACTCAAACAACAATTCAATTGGATCAATGGAACGTATGCCTGAAATATCCTGAATAAAGTCTTCAATACTAATTATTTCTGGTGCGAGGATGTTGTTCTCAACTTGCTTTTTAAGAGCTTCAATTAAAAATATTTTAGCCCTTTTATTAGGTAACACCACTATCATATTGGACAATTCTCCGGAGTGATTTTCAATTAAAACTTGGGCAATTTTATCTAAAAAAGAAGTGTTTATCATTTCATAAAAATAAAAAAAACGCCCCGATAAATCGAGGCGTTTCTTATAAATATTTTAGAAAAAATTATTTTACTAATTTCACTTCTGTTCTTCTGTTTTCAGCTCTACCAGCTGCAGTAGCATTAGTTGCGATGGGAGTAGATTCTCCTGCACCAATAGTACTGATCTTCATAGCAGCAACACCATTTGAAATCAAAGACTCTTTAACCGCATTAGCTCTCGCTTCAGAAAGTTTTTGATTTGCTTTATCTGATCCAACGCTATCTGTATGACCTTCTACCACAAAGCTAGCTTTAGGATAGTTTTTAAGAATTTTTGCAATTGACTCTAATCTTACTGGAACATCTGCAGATTTAAATGTTGATTTACCAGTATTAAAGAAAATTGATCTAGCTTCTAAGCTAATTGCATCTAAGTCTGCTTGAGTTACCTCAGGACATCCATTATTAGCAACAGTCCCTTTTTCGTCTGGACATTTATCGTCTTTGTCTAAAACACTATCTCCATCGGTATCTGGCCAAGGACAACCTGCGTTTTCCTTTGGGCCTGCAACAGTAGGACATTTGTCATCTTTATCAGTTATTCCATCTCCATCAGCATCTGGACAACCGTTTAATGCAGCTAAACCAAATACATCTGGACAAGCATCATCTTTATCAGCAATTCCATCTCCGTCAGTATCAGGACAACCGTTTAACGCAGCTAAACCAAATACGTCTGGACAAGTATCATTTCCATCGATAATTCCATCTCCATCTGTGTCAGGACAACCGTCAAATTCTTTTAAACCTGCAACTTCTGGACAAGCATCATATTTATCATAAACTCCATCACCGTCAGTATCTTTTCCTCCAAATTTGAAAGTAAGACCCGCTGTATGCTGGAAGTGAGATCTAACAAATTCTCCTTCTCCAAATGCTTTTTTGTATCTAGTTGCAAGCTCAAAACCAATATTATCGCTAAACCAGAAAGTAAGTCCGGCTCCAGGATTTACTGTCCCAAAACTACTATCGCCTAAGAAAGTATAACCTCCTCCAACAGATAGAGCAGGATCAATAACTTTAGAATTGATTAGATTCATAAAGCTATATTTAACCGTAGCATCAATACCATAATACATTAAGTTTCCAGGGTTGCTAACTACATATCCTCTTGAATCGCTACCTGCTTCAGTAGGGGCAAACCTAACAAGTTTATCAATTTTATTTACAGTTCCCTGAACTCCGAAAGAAAAATTATCTCCTACATACTTAGATACGCTGATATATGATACAGAAGGAAGAATATTCCAATTGTCTTTAACAGCGAATGGCTGAGAAAAATGTTGGTCTAACCATCCATTTCCACCACCAGCACTTGCTTTAGTATCTACGGCATTAACTCCAAAAGAGATTGCCCACGGGTTGTTACTGTCTTGTGCTTGAGAGCTTAAGCCCATCACCATCATTACAGCAATTAAAATCTTGTTAAGTTGTTTCATGTTTATTTATTTTATTGTAATTTAATTAATTGGGCACAAAAGTAATAAGTAATTTTTTAACTACAAAATAATTTACTGATATTAGGCTGTTTATGGAGTGCTTCGTCGATATTTCAATAAATTTCAGCATGATTTAAAACTATAAAACTTTGATTTCATTTTATTTTATTTTTAGCCCCGTTACCTGCGCTAAAACTAACAAATAGATGTTGCATTTCTGTTCTTGATTTTCAAAAATTATTGCGGCTTTCACTTCCTTATAAGTCAACTCTGGTATTCCGTTTTTTTTAACGTATGAATAGATAAAAGCTGGTATTAATTGCAAACTGATTATTAAGTAAATATCATCTGTATCGAGCCCCAGCCCTCCCTTTTTGACAAATTAAATGTGTTTCACGTACTTCAAATAATGTAAATAATTGGAAATTTACTATCAATTATTTAAAAATATTACAGTAGTATTTCTAAAAAAGAAAGAGTGTGTTGTTTCAAAAAAAAAAACGCCCCGATAAATCGAGGCATTTTTCATAAATATTTTAAAAGTTTTATTCTTTTATTAAAGAAATTTCAACTCTTCTGTTGTGTTCTTTTCCTAGAGCAGTTTTATTAGTATCAATTGGTTTAGTTTCACCATAACCATAGTGCTCTAATCTGTCAGCTTTAATGCCATTTTCAATTAAGTAATTTTTGACGGCGTGAGCCCTGTTTTCAGATAAAGTTTGGTTCATTCCGTTAGCACCATCATTATCAGTATGACCTTCAATCAAAAATCTTGAATATGGGTATTCTTTCAAGAGATCAGTGATTGATACTAAAACTAGATAAGTTTGTTTTTTGAAACTCGATTTCCCCGAGTCAAACAATATAGTTTTACTGTACTCGTTTAATTTCATCATAACCTCTTTTGACACCTCTGGACATCCTTTATTAGCAACCGGACCTTTCTCGTCAGGGCATTTATCATCTTTATCCAAAACACTATCTCCATCAGTATCCGGCCAAGGACAACCTGTGTTTTCTTTTGAACCCGGAACGGTAGGACATCTGTCGTCTTTATCAGCTATTCCATCTCCATCAACATCTGGACAACCTTTCAAAGCAACTAAACCAAATACGTCTGGACAAGCATCATCTTTATCAGCAACGCTATCACCGTCAGTATCAGGACAGCCATTTAATACGGCAAAACCAAATACATCTGGACAGATATCATTTCCATCGATAATTCCATCTCCATCAGTGTCAGGGCAACCGCTGAATTCTTTTAAACCAGCAACTTCGGGGCAAGTATCATCTTTATCGTAAATTCCATCTCCATCAGTATCTTTTCCACCAAACTTGAACGTAAAACCTGCAGTATGTTGAAAATGTGATGGAGAATCAATAAATCCTTTTTGATCTTCTCTATTTCCAAAAGATTTTTTGTAAGCAGTTTCAAAAGATAGACCTATGTTGTTAGTAAACCATAATGTAACGCCTGCTCCAGGATTAATAGTTCCATAACTGTCTTTCCCTAAGAATATATAACCTCCTCCAAAGTTTAATGTAGGATCAATCACTTTTGATTTAATCAACCCCATAAAACTGTATTTAAAAGTAGCATCAATTCCGTAGTACATTAAGTCTCCCGGATTACTAACAATATAACCTCTTGAGTCATGACCTTCAGCAGCTGGTTTAAAGTAAACTGCTTTGTCAATTTTATTTATAGAACCCTGAACTCCGAATGAGATATTATTAAAAAGGTACTTAGATATACTGATAAAAGACGGAGAAGGGAGAACATTCCAGTTGTCTTTAACTGCTAATGGTTGAGAGAAGTGTTGGTCTAACCACCCATTTCCACCACCAGCACTTGTTTTTGTGTCTATAGCATTAACTCCAAAAGAGAAGGTCCACTGCTTATTAATTTCCTGTGCGTGCGAATTTATTCCCACCACCATTATTACAGCAAATAAAATCTTGTTAAGATGTTTCATACTTGTTTTTTTGATCGCAATTTAACTAATTTTACGTAAAAAAAGCAATGAATTTCTTAATTGAAAAATAATTTTCCGATTTAATCGCTAAGTCAAGAAAAATGATGAAGTTCCCAAAAAGTTCTATTCTGATTAAAAACAAAAAAATATTGGTCCTGCGTTGTTTTTTCTTCAGCGGTATTACGTCAGCTAAAACTACCAAATAGATGCTTTTTTTATGAATTAAAATATCAATTACTTCCAAATAAGCCTCTCTAATTCCCGATTTTTTTACCATGTGAATGTTGTATCAAGACTGATAGTAATTTCGGAAGTATTTCTGTTTTTACTTTTATTTTTGCTGGTATTCAACTTCTTTTTAAGAAGGCTAAAGATGGGAAGTACATAATAAATATTAGTCGATCTGATAAAATCTTTGACCAAGGATTTTTTGCTTAGTCAGCAAATAATTCGAAAAATAGCAAAGTTCACTTTTCTAAGTCCAAAAAATACACTTTCCAAAATTAAATAAACATTCGATTGAATCAACGGATGAAGTATTACAAATAAGTTCATCAAAACTGATAATTTTAGAAGCAATATAATTGTTTTAACTCGCTATTTAGTCAATCGATGAAAATTATTTAAATTTTTTTTTATCGCGCCATCTCCCTATTTTTTAAAGTTTGTTGCAGTAATCGTCTATTAAAAGCCCCTGATTTCATATTAAAGAGAATTGTTTTGCCTTTAAACAAAAAAACGCCCCGATAAATCGAGGCGTTTTTAATAAATATTTTAAAAAGTTTATTCTTTTATTAAAGATATTTCAACCCTTCTATTATGTGCTTTTCCAGTAGACGTTTTATTAGTGTCAATTGGTTTTGTTTCGCCGTAGCCAGTAGATTTTAATCTATCCGCTTTAATACCATTTTCAATTAAGTAATTTTTAACTGCCGCAGCTCTGTTTTCAGATAATATTTGGTTCATTTCGTTAGCACCATCACTATCAGTATGGCCTTCAACCAAGAATTTTGAATAAGGGTATTCTTTCAAGATATCAGTGATCGATACCAAAACTGGGTAAGTTTGTTTTTGGAAGCTAGATTTTCCAGAATCAAACAAGACTGTTTTACTGTACTCGTTTAATTGCATCATAACCTCTTTTGATACTTCAGGACATCCTTTGTTAGCAACAGTCCCTTTCACTTCTGGACATTTATCATCTTTATCTAAAACACTATCTCCATCGGTATCTGGCCAAGGACAACCTGCGTTTTCTTTTGGACCCGCGACCTTAGGACATTTGTCATCTTTATCAGTTATTCCATCTCCATCAGCATCTGGACAACCGTTTAATGCAGCTAAACCAAATACATCTGGACAAGCATCATCTTTATCAGCAATACCATCTCCGTCAGTGTCAGGACAACCGTTTAATGCTGCTAAACCAAATACATCTGGACAAGTATCATTTCCATCGATAATTCCATCTCCGTCAGTATCAGGACAACCGTTGAATTCTTTTAAACCTGCAACCTCTGGACAAGCATCGTCTTTGTCGTATATTCCGTCTCCGTCAGTATCTTTTCCTCCAAATTTGAAAGTAAGACCCGCTGTATGCTGGAAGTGAGATCTAACAAATTCTCCTTCTCCAAATGCCTTTTTATATCTAGTAGCAAGCTCTAAACCAATATTATCGCTAAACCAGAAAGTAAGTCCGGCTCCAGGATTTAATGTTCCAAAACTACTATCGCCTAAGAAAGTATAACCTCCTCCAACAGATAAAGCAGGATCAATAACTTTAGAATTGACTAGATTCATAAAGCTATATTTAACCGTAGCATCAATACCGTAATACATTAAGTCTCCAGGGTTACTAACTACATATCCTCTTGAATCACTACCTGCTTCAGTGGGGGCAAACCTAACAAGTTTATCAATTTTATTTACAGTTCCTTGAACTCCGAAGGAAAAATTATCTCCTAGATACTTAGATACGCTTATGTATGACAGAGAAGGAAGAATATTCCAGTTGTCTTTAACAGCGAATGGCTGAGAAAAATGTTGGTCTAACCATCCATTTCCACCACCAGCACTTGCTTTAGTATCTACGGCATTAACTCCAAAAGAGATTGCCCACGGGTTGTTACTGTCTTGTGCTTGAGAGCTTAAGCCCATCGCCATCATTACAGCAACTAAAATCTTGTTAAGATGTTTCATACTTAATTTTTTTTGTTTAAAATTTAGTTAATTACACTCAAAAGTAACACGTAATTTTTTAACTACAAAAAAAAATGTTAAAAAAAGTGTTAAGAAATAACTAAAAATGATAATTATATAACTTCCAAACCTAATTATACAACATTCAAAGAGCTTCCCACTTCAATAAATGCATTTATTGCCTTGTCCAAATGCTCTTTTGTATGCGCCGCTGAGAGTTGAACTCTGATTCTAGCCTTATCTTTTGGCACAACTGGGAAAAAGAACCCAATCACGTAAATGCCTTTCTTCAATAATTCATCAGCCATAGTCTGAGATAACTTAGCATCATATAACATTACAGGTACAATTGCCGAATCCCCATCCACGATATCAAAACCTGCCTTTTTCATTCCTGCCTTAAAATAATTGGTATTCCATTCCAGTTTGTCTCTTAAACTCGTGTCTTTTTCTAATAGTTCAAAAACCTTAATGGAAGCCCCAACAATTGCCGGTGCCAACGAATTTGAAAACAAATACGGTCTTGAACGTTGACGTAACAGTTCTATTATTTCTTTTTTAGCGGTAGTATAGCCACCCATTGCTCCACCTAAGGCTTTTCCAAGAGTTCCAGTAATGATATCTACTCGACCCATCACTCCCTTAGCCTCGGGAGTGCCTTTGCCCGTTGCTCCTATAAAACCCGCAGCATGACATTCATCAACCATAACCATGGCATCATATTTATCCGCTAAATCACAGATTTTGTCCAAAGGTGCCACCACACCATCCATAGAGAAAACCCCGTCCGTAACGATAATTTTGAAACGACTTCCAGCTTCATGGGCCTTAATTAGTTGTTGTTCTAAGTCCTCCATGTTACTATTCTCATAACGGTAACGTGATGCTTTACATAAACGCACTCCATCGATAATTGAGGCGTGATTTAAACTATCTGATATAATTGCATCCCCTTCAGCTAATAATGGTTCAAACACGCCCCCATTCGCATCAAAAGCGGCAGCATAAAGTATCGTGTCTTCTGTTCCGTAAAATTCAGCTATTTTTCTTTCTAAAGTTTTGTGAATGTCTTGCGTCCCACAAATAAAACGTACTGACGACATTCCAAAACCATGCGAATCTAAAGCATCTTTTGCAGCTTGAACTACTTCTGGATGAGATGACAACCCTAAATAATTATTGGAACAAAAATTCAACACTGTTTCCCCTGTAGAAATCGTAATTTCTGCGCCTTGTGCAGAGGTGATAATTCTTTCTTTTTTAAAAATTCCATTATCTTCTATCGTTTGCAATTCGCCTTGAAGATGTTCTTTAATTTTTCCGTACATTTTTTATGTTTTTATAAGTTTGCTTTTTGCGAATAATTCATTTTTACCCTACAAATTTACTACATCGATTTGTTTTCCTATGTAAATCAATGCTTTTTTTACGACTTTATAACCCATTAACTCGATTGCATGCTGATAATTCTCAAGCTGCTTTTGATATTTTGCATTTTGCGTACCTGTTTTATAATCCAATAAATAGACTTCATTATTAGTATTAACAACCATTCTGTCAGGTTTTATAGTACTTCCTTCTTTTTGAATGATGGTTTGTTCGTTCAAAATAGTATTCCCCTCTGTAAAAAAAAATTCTAATTCCCTATGGTTGACAATGTCCTGAATCGTTCGATAAACCAACTCTTTTTGCGTAAAATTAATCAGTCCATTTTCTATAGCTTTATGAACAGCTAAGTCAACATCTTCTTTTGTTTTCACATAAGACAAAATTTCATGCACTACATTTCCGTATTCGATTGACTCCTGCTGCTGGGTCCCCCACATTAAAGCTTCCCGTTGAGCAATTTTTATATTTTTTGGATCTAAAGTTTCAGCTACTACCTCTATTTTTTTTGAAGTGTCAACATGTTTGGCATTTGAAGACAATTTACTTGGGCTTCCAAATTCATATTCCAACTTACCTTCATCAAAACCACCGTAATTCATTAAATAATTAATAAAGAAAGTCGACATATCATTTGTCTTCACTTCGCCTTTACTAGTCAAATTCATATTCGAAATAATATACAATTGCTCCTCCGCACGTGTAAGCGCTACATACAAAACATTAATATTATCCAACAACTCTTCCTGTTTTTTTTGATCATAAACCAATTTTGCTTCTTCACCAAAACCTTCCACAGCGGCACTGTTATCAATCAATACCTTAGGCAAACCAAAATCCATTTTCTCCCCATCTAACCATAATTTATCTTTAGGCTTTCTACTGTAATCTTCTTCGGCAAAAGGCATGATTACCACTGGAAATTCCAACCCTTTTGATTTATGAATGGTCATAATGCGCACTGCATTATTTCCTTCTGGCGACGGAATACTGAATTTCTCCGCATTCTTATCCCAAAAGTTTAAGAAATCAGATATTCCCGCTTGGTTGCGTACATCACGTTCGAGGACAATGTCAAGGAAATATTGTACGTAAGCTCCGCCGCCTTTGGCAAGATTTGGCGACAGAAATTTAGCTGTAATAATCTCCACCGCTTCGTACAATGACTTTTTTCGAATGTTTTGAAAGGATAGTGAAATATCAAAACTCATAAGCCAATTCTCGAAATCAACTTCCTGTTTTTGTTCCATACCTTTAGCAATGAAATCATGCACTGGCATTTTGTCCTGAATATTTTCGGCGATATAATGCAAAAAATAGGCTTTTGCTTCTAAGTCGGCGTTATTTTTCAGGTATTTTAATAAGTGAATAATTAAGCGTACTTCGGTGGCGTTTTGAATCATCAGTGTTTCTGATGACAAAAGCGGTATGTTTTGCTCCGTTAAATAATTAGCAATAGCAATTCCTTGACTTCTTTTACGAGTCAAAATCACAATATCTTTATATTCAAAACCTTCACGGAGTACTTTTTGAATCGTCTTCAAAGTCGCTAAAACGTATAATTCGGTCTTACCCAAAGATTCTTCGTCAACCTCAGCGACTTCCACTTTCGGAATAAAGGAAATATTTACATAGCCTCCCGTTTTACTATTGGTTTTTTGATGGCTATGGTTTTCATACAAATCTTTATAATCAGGGTGCTCAAATTCTCCTGACACTAATTTAAAAAATTCATTATTAAAATCAATTACTTGCGAATAGCTGCGATAATTTTTATCTAAATGCTCTAATTTTTTATCTGGATTATTAAAGGGATTATTGTCTTTACTCAACTCAATAAATTGTTCCGCTTTCCCTCCGCGCCAGCGATAAATAGACTGTTTGGGATCGCCCACAATCATCAAGGTACCTTTTTCGCCAAAATCATCCTGACCAGAGAGCGCATTATCAATAAGCGGAATCAGGTTTTGCCATTGCATCTCGGATGTATCCTGAAATTCGTCAATAAAAAAATGACGGTAGCGTTCGCCCAATCGTTCGTATATAAAAGGGGCAGGCTGATTTTGAATTTCCCTATGAATAATGGCGTTAAATTCGGTTATCGAAAGTACGTTTTGTTCTTCCTGAATTTTGGCCAATTCATTACTCACCGTATTCAGTAATGAAAGTGGCGTTATATTTTTAAGAAAGGCTTTGTAGAAATCTCTTTTCTCGGAATTTTTATAAATAGCTGCCAAAACTTGGATCAATTCTGGAATTAAATTTTCAATTAAAGCACGGTCTTTTGCCGTTTTATTAATTGCAATATCATCAAACTCGTGAAAAGTCTTGTTTTTTGGATTGAATTTTCCATCTCGAATACTAACCAAATGGTTTGGAAAAGTACCACGAGAAAAAGATTTTAAATCGATGCCGTTGCTTGCAATAAGGGTCAAGAGACCTTCTGCAAGCGCGGCGTTATCCTTACCCAAAACTTTACAGGTTTCGGCGAGTTTCTTTTTAATTTCTACAAAATCAGCAATGGATTTGTCATGGAAATGAGTAATCTCAGAACGGTGATTTTCATTCAGCACCAAGCGGCCTGTGTCTAGAATTTCGCGCGAAATATCCCAAGACTTATCATCATCGGTTTTTTCCATCGTGAAATCGATCAGTAACTTCGTCAAGGTTTCGTCTTCACCAGCTTGCGCAATAATCGCATCTACGGCTTCAATTAATAAATTCTCCGTGTCCAAAGTCACCTCGAACGTCATGGGCAAATTAAGATCGTGCGCAAAAGCCCGAATCACTTTGTGGGTAAATTTGTCAATGGTCGAAATATCAAAAGCAGCATAATTATGGATAATATGCTTTATGATTTGCTGGGACTTGGTTTTGATTTGGATAATGGAAAGTTGGGTATCAATTGCCAAATCCTGCATAAGATCATTTGCTTTTTGCGACGGTTCGTCTTTGGCAAATTCAGACAAGCTGCCCACGATACGGCTTTTCATTTCGTGTACCGCTTTATTGGTAAATGTGATAGCGAGAATATTTCGGTAAGCATCATTTTTATGAGCCACTAGAATGATTTTTAAATATTCTTTGACAAGTGCGTAGGTTTTTCCAGATCCTGCGGATGCGTCATATATAGCGAAAGAAGGTCTTTGCATTTGAATTTTAGATTTCTGATTAACAATTTTAGATTCCTGATTTAAACGCAACTTTCTAATTTCCCAAAAGCCCTAGCCCAGATGGAAACGGCATCCTTTACTGCCGGCGTTCGGCAGGAAAGATAGAGTGTATAGCAGGAAAAAGCTCCATAAAAAATAACTATTGCTAGGTTGCTTTTAAAATTTGATTGTTTAATGTTTAAAAGTACTATTTTTGCACTATGGAAACAAATAGACAGAAAAAAATAGGTGGGGTTATCCAAAAAGATTTGGTTGACATCCTACAAGGTGAAGTGAGAAAAAACGGAGTAAGTAATTTAATTATTTCGGTATCCAAAGTTACTGTTACAACAGATTTATCTGTGGCTACAGTTTATTTAAGCGTTTTTCCGCAAGATAAAGCGAAAGAGATTTTAGAGGCAGTTAAGTCGAATGCTAAAACAATAAAACACGATCTATCACAAAGGGTTCGTTTGCAATTAAGAAAAGTACCTAACTTGGTTTTCTTTATTGACGATTCTTTAGATTACATTGAAAAAATTGACAATGCATTATCAAACAGAGATAACCCTATCGAAAACAGGGACCTTTTAGAGAAACGCAAGCTGATATAATTTGAATTTCCCCCTTTACATAGCCAAACGTTACATTCTTAGTAACAGTAAAAACAATGCCATAAATATCATTAATCGCATTGCGAGTATGGGGATCATTGTTGGCGCAATGGCTTTGTTTGTGGTCTTGTCAGTTTTTAGCGGCCTGAAGGTTTTTAGCCTTTCGTTTACCAATGATATCGATCCAGATCTAAAAATAAGTAGCACTTTAGGGAAATCGTTTTTTGTTACGGCAAAGCAAGAAGACCAAATCAAAAAAATTGAGGGCGTTGCCTCTTATTCTAAAATAATAGAAGAACGCGTCTTGTTTGTTTTTGACGACAAGCAGGAAGTGACTTATTTGAAAGGTGTTGATTCCAACTTTAGTAACGTAAATGCTATTAAAAAGACGCTTTACAACGGGCAATGGCTTGAACCCGATAGTTACCAAGTAGTTGTGGGTTATGGAATTGCACAAAAATTCTCGATGGGCCTGCTTGATTTTAATAAAAACCTGGAAGTACTGGTTCCAAAACCAGGTAAAGGCACTATAGAAAATGCAGAACAAGCTTTTAATAAAACGGCTGTTATTCCTGTTGGGATTTATGCCATAAGTGAAGATCTAGACTCCAAGTATGTTTTTGCCGATTTAGGTTTAGCCCAAGAATTAATGGAATACAAAACCAATCAGATTTCTGGAATTGAGATTAAAGAAAAAACGGGAGCCGATGAAAATGCCATTATCAACCAATTACAAATCATTTTCAAAAACAAAATCGAGGTAAAAAACAGGGCGCAACTTAATGATGCCCTATATAAAATGTTGAATACAGAGAATATTGCCGTGTATTTAATATTTACTTTGGTAATTGTTGTGGCGCTTTTCAACCTCATCGGAGCATTGATTATGATGATTCTCGACAAAAAAGAAAATCTGAAAACACTTTTTAATCTAGGAACCGAAATCGGAGGCTTAAGAAAAATATTTTTGCTTCAAGGAACGCTGTTGAGTGTTTTTGGAGGAGTTATTGGATTGACTTTAGGAATAATCATTGTCTTGCTACAGCAACATTTCCAATTAGTTATGATCACACCAACACTGGCTTATCCCGTTGTTTTTACTTTAGAAAACGTATTGATTGTTATGGGAACAATTGTTTGTCTTGGCTTTATTGCTTCGCTTATTGCGAGTAGCCGTGTGAGTAAGAAATTATTGGACTAGCGGAAATTGATACACTACAGTACATTTTTACAAGGAATAAAAAAGTCATATAAAAACACGAAAACCACTAATTTACACGAATTAATTTGTGCAAATTAGCGGAACTTATGTTTAACTATTTTCTTCTGATTTATTTAAATCTAGCCGCTATGCAAACTCGTATGCTGCATAAGCATCTTCAATCTCGTTAAGAGCCGCAAATAATTCCTCTGGGCGATCTAATGTCACTAGTTGTTGTTTGAATGGTTTAAACGAATGGATTCCTTTAAAATAATTAGTGTAATGAGGTCTTGTTTCTACAATACCTAATCTTTCCCCTTTCCATTCCATTGCCCAAGTCAAATGGTTGCGCACCGCTTCTACTCTGTCAACTACTGTGGGTTTAGCCAAATGTTCCCCTGTTTTGAAGTAATGTTTTATTTCGTTAAAAATCCAAGGATACCCAATGGCGGCACGACCAATCATGATTCCGTCGATACCGTATTCGTTTTTATATTGTAATGCTTTCTCTGGACTACTAATATCTCCATTCCCAAAAATGGGCATGGTTATTCTAGGGTTATTTTTCACTCGGGCGATATGCGACCAGTCGGAATGCCCTTTATACATTTGGGCACGAGTTCTGGCGTGTATGCTCAAAGCAGCTACACCAATGTCTTGTAACCGTTCCGCAACCTCATCAATATTAATGGAATTATCATCCCATCCCAAGCGAGTTTTTACCGTTACGGGCAAATGTGTGCTATCGATAACGGCTTGTGTCAAGCGTATCATTAAATCAACATCTTTCAAAACTCCGGCGCCAGCGCCTTTGCAAACAACCTTTTTTACTGGACAACCAAAGTTAATATCGATGATATCTGGATTTACTGTAGAAACAATTTTAGAAGACATGGCCATTGCTTCCTCGTCTCCTCCAAAAATCTGAATCCCCACAGGTCGTTCGTAATCGAAGATGTCTAATTTCATTCGGCTTTTGATAGCGTCCCGAATTAGCCCTTCGGAAGAAATAAATTCAGAATACATCATATCAGCACCATGCATTTTACACAACCTGCGAAAAGGCGGGTCGCTCACATCCTCCATAGGAGCGAGAAGTAAAGGGAAATCTGGTAATTCTATGTTGCCAATCTTAATCATATGCTTAAATTTTGTGCAAAATTACGCTTTTTTGATTAAAGGAGGAAATCGTAATGACGAAAGACTTATTACTTAACCCATTAGTTTGCGATTTCTGAGTTTGAAACTGTTGAATTTAAACTATCTTTGCAGATTAAAATCCTTGCATGAGGGATGGCAGTGAAAAGCCCACAGTAAAGTGTAGCGATAGCGAAACTTTGCGAGGACTTGAAGCGAATAGCCCGACCTTGCTGAAACGAAAGTGAAAGCAAAGTCATGCCCAAATAAAAATTGACATAAATAGAAGATGAAACATATACGTAATTTTTGCATTATTGCACATATTGACCACGGGAAAAGCACGCTTGCTGACCGTTTACTTGCCGCTACACAAACTGTTACGGCACGTGAAGAAAAAGCACAGCTGCTTGACAGCATGGACTTAGAGCGGGAACGCGGAATTACGATTAAGAGTCACGCCATACAAATGGAGTACACTTACAAAGGAGTAGAATACATCCTGAATTTGATTGACACTCCCGGACATGTCGATTTCTCCTATGAAGTTTCTCGATCAATTGCTGCCTGTGAAGGAGCACTTTTGATTGTAGATGCGGCTCAAAGCATACAGGCACAAACCATTTCGAATTTGTATTTGGCTTTAGAGAATGATCTTGAAATTATCCCAGTTTTAAATAAAGTAGATTTACCAAGTGCTAATCCAGAAGAAGTAAGCGATGATATTGTTGACTTATTGGGTTGCAAACTGGAAGAAATCATACATGCGTCAGGAAAAACTGGCTTAGGTGTCGAAAATATATTAGCTGCAATTATCGAAAGAATTCCACCTCCAAAAGGAAATATAGACGAGCCTTTACAAGCTTTAATTTTTGACTCCCATTACAATCCATTCCGCGGAATTGAAGTTATTTTCCGTGTTATAAACGGGGAAATTAAAAAAGGTCAGAAGATTAAATTCATGGCTACTGGAAACGAGTATTATGCTGACGAAATTGGAACTTTAAAATTAAACCAAGTTCCTAAAAAAGTGATTTCCACTGGTGATGTTGGCTATTTGATATCTGGTATTAAAGAAGCGAAAGAAGTAAAAGTGGGAGACACTGTAACTGATGCAAAAACTCCAACAACTAATATGGTTAAAGGTTTTGAGGATGTGAAACCAATGGTTTTTGCTGGAATATATCCTGTTGACACCGAGGATTATGAAGACTTGAGAAACTCGATGGAAAAACTACAACTGAATGATGCTTCACTTGTGTTTTTACCAGAAAGTTCTGCTGCTCTAGGATTTGGTTTCCGTTGTGGATTCTTAGGAATGTTACACATGGAAATCATTCAAGAACGTTTAGAACGGGAGTTCAACATGACTGTAATTACCACAGTTCCTAACGTTTCTTATTTTGCTTATACCAAAAAAAATCCAGAAACCGCATTAGTGGTAAACAATCCAACTGATTTGCCGGAGCCTTCTAAACTGGATCACGTAGAAGAACCGTTTATAAAAGCGACTATCATTACTAAATCAGATTTTGTGGGTAATGTAATGTCATTGTGTATCGAAAAACGCGGCCAAATCACGAATCAAACCTATTTGACTACTGATCGTGTTGAATTGAATTTTGACATGCCTCTAGCAGAAATTGTATTTGATTTTTACGACCGTTTGAAAACAGTTTCAAAAGGATACGCTTCTTTCGATTATGCTCCTATCGGCATGCGTACTTCAAACTTGGTAAAAGTAGATATACTATTGAATGCGACTATCGTTGACGCACTGTCTTTATTAATTCACGTAGATAACGCCTACCACATTGGTAAAAAAATGTGTGAGAAATTGAAAGAATTGATTCCACGTCAACAATTTGATATTCCGATTCAGGCAGCGATTGGAGTAAAAGTAATTTCACGTGAAACGATCAAAGCCTTACGTAAAGATGTTACCGCTAAATGTTATGGTGGTGATATTTCCCGTAAACGTAAACTACTTGAAAAACAGAAAAAAGGAAAGAAACGTATGAGACAGGTAGGTAATGTAGAAATTCCTCAGGAAGCGTTTATGGCGGTGTTGAAATTGAATGATTAAAAAATATTTTAAATTCTGAGTTTTAAATTATAAATGAACCCTGACGATGTAGAAATTGTCAGGGTTTTTTATTTAATCAGTGCGAACTGCACTGCGAATATACCGGTGTTATTTATCCTTCAACCATTCATACAAACGTTTCGCATCTTCTAATTTGAATAACTGGGTTCCTTCGTTCATTGTTGCCGCTGAACCGCAGGCCACGCCCCAACGGATTACCTCTTTCATGTTTTTATTTTGCGACAGTGCCCAGACCATGCCCCCTACCATACTGTCACCGGCACCCACCGTACTTTTTTTAGCAACATTTGGTGCTGGTACAAAATCACACGCATCTTTAGTTACTAACACTGCTCCTTGCGGACCAAGAGATACGACTACAATTTCGGCTCCACCTTTTTCAATAATTTGTTTGGCGGCATCATTTACTTCTTCCATTTCGAGGCGTTCAACACCAATTAGCTTGGCGAGCTCGCCCACATTAGGTTTAATTAGATATACTCCGGTTTCTAATACTTTCTTCAACGCTTCACCTGCTGTGTCAACAATCAATTTTGTATTTGACTTTTTTGCAATTTCAGCAATCTCTTGATAAAAATTGACCGGTAAACCATCCCTTAAACTTCCGCTTATAACAAGAAAATCCGATTCAAGTTCTTCAACTGCTTGAGTGATCTTGTTTTTCTCAGCATCTGTAATTGAAGTTCCTGGAAAATTGAAACGATATTGAGAATTGGTATTGTCATCAACCGCGACAAAACTTTCCCTTGTCCAATTTTTAGTTTCAATAGAATGAAACGGAATTAATTCCTTGTTTAGAATTTTTTTTATCATTTCGCCTGAGGGCCCGCCAGAAGCTATTACCGCCAATGAAGTTCCTTCCATCCGAGATATTGCCTTAGAAACATTTATTCCTCCGCCTCCTGCGTCATACAACGGAGCTTGGCACCTAATCTTCTGTTCAGGCACGAGTCCAGAGAAATGAGCACTTTTATCAAGTGCAGGGTTTACAGTTAGAGTTACGATTTTGTATTTTTTCATCTTGGACAGTTTTACTTAGTTAAAGATCCGAAAAAAAACTAAATATCATTAGCACTATTTACCATTGTCATTTAGCTATTAATGTTTTTTTTAAATTAGACAAAACCTTTGCAACTTTGTACCTTTGTCATCCTAATAAATTTTGAATAAGACTTCCACAAAATAAACATAAAAACATGATTGAAGATAAAAACCCACAACGTACCAGTATTGCGCAATTAGGCGAATTTGGACTGATTGACCATTTGACAAAAAACTTCGAAATTAATCAAGCTTCGACCATAAAAGGAATTGGAGACGACGCTGCCGTTCTTGACTTTAAGGATAAAAAAGTAGTTATTTCCACTGATCTACTTATTGAAGGGGTGCATTTTGATTTGGCCTATATGCCTTTGAAGCACTTGGGTTACAAAGCAGTAACAACTAACATTTCTGATATTTGCGCAATGAATGCTAAAGCAACTCAGATTACAGTTTCCATCGCAGTTTCAAATCGTTTCCCATTAGAAGCACTAGATGAGTTATTTGCTGGAATTAACCATGCTGCTAAGGAATATAATGTGGATGTAATTGGTGGTGACACAACATCTTCTCAAAAAGGTTTAATCATAAGTATTACTGCAATTGGAGAAGCTGACGAAGATGAAATCGTCTACAGAAATGGCGCAAAACAAACCGATTTATTAGTAGTAACTGGCGATATAGGTGCAGCATACATGGGCTTACAAGTTTTAGAGCGTGAAAAACAGGTGTTTCAGGTAAACCCGAATTCACAACCAGATTTAGATGCTTATACCTACTTAATCGAACGCCAACTCAAACCCGAAGCAAGAAAAGATGTTCGTACTTTATTTCATGCATTAGAAATAAAACCAACTTCAATGATTGATATTTCTGATGGACTATCTTCTGAAATCATGCATTTGTGTAAGCAATCAAAAGTGGGCTGTAATCTATATGAAGATAAATTACCATTAGATCCTCAACTGATCAGTGTGTGTGAAGAATTTGATATTGATAGCACTACGGTTGCCATAAACGGAGGAGAGGATTATGAACTACTTTTTACCATAGCCATGGATGATTTTGAAAAGATAAAAGCTAATCCTAATTTCTCCATCATTGGACATATGACTCAGGAAAGTGAGGGCATTCATTTAGTGACCAGAGCAAATACTAAAATTCCTTTAAAGGCAAGAGGCTGGGACTCCATTACTGAATAATTAAAACAGAAAAAAACCGGCATTTTCATCAAATGTCGGTTTTTTTTGTGCTACTACTTTAATATTAAAACAACAACCCAATATTTCGGGCTTCTCGTACCAACTCTATGTCACTCGCTTCAGGTACTTTTAATAATACCTTGAGGTTTAACTTTCTTACTTCGATTGCGTTTAATGATATTGGAATATATTGAGGAATGTCTTTGGTTTTTGTTCCTTTAGATAAGTGGAACAAAATCTGTTGGTCAAATAAGTCAATTTCTACAGTCTGTTCTTGGGAATCCAACATTTTCAGAACAGATTCACTATAATACCGCTCGTTTTTGATCACTTTATCAAAAGCGAATAATAATTCATCGAATGTTAAGTCATTTTTGATCACTAAACCATGAGGATTGATGTTGTTCAGGATGGTTTTTATTTTTAAAAACTCGGTGAACATAGTAAGTAAAATAATTTTGCAGTTTGGCATCTTCTCCAAAATCAATTTTGCCAGATCTTCACCAGAATAAATCGCTTTCTCTTCATAAGGCGGCATACTAATGTCTAAAAAAGCAATGTCAAAAGCGACGGTATCCAGATCTGTAACAACATTATATGCTGACTCGCAATCCTTAGCTTCAGATATTGAGAACTCATACTTACTAGGATTGTATCTAGTGATTGCATTCTTATATCCTTGTATAATAAAAGGATGGTCGTCCACAATTAGTATATTATTCTTTATTATTGTTAGGCCGGCTGAGTCCATTGATGTTTTATATAAGTGTTTGTAATTGTTTTTGTTCTATTGGCAAAGTAACCGTGATAACTGTACCCTCGCCTTTTTTAGATTTAATATTAAAGATACCGTTGCATTCTTTAGTTCTCGAAAGCATGTTTTGTATCCCTATCCCCTTTCGTTTCAAATTAGAATTAAATCCAACACCATTATCACTAATTACTAATAACAAATCGTCTTCTTGTCTTTTTATTTCAACAATAATGCAATCTGCCTTGGCGTACTTGTTAATGTTCTGAAATGACTCTTGGATAATTCGGAATAAATTGATCTTCAAAGAATTGGTCATTAACTCCCATTTTATTCTACTATCTATGGTTGAGACTAATTTAGATTGAAATGTTTTTCTTTGCTCTTCAAACAGATTATCAACAATGGCAACGAAGTTATTAATTAATTCTGATTTTTCTCTATTCAGATCGTGAGAAATTTCGCGAATATCTTGTTCGATATTCTTTAATTCAGACAAGTAACTAACTCTTTGACTGATAGCTATTTCATCTTGGAGACCATTTAAACCATCGAGATTCATCCTAACACCAAACATTCTGCCTAAGACACCATCGTGTAATTCTTGAGCCACTCTTTTTTTCTCTTTTACCCTATTTGTTTCGATCGTGTTTTGTTGGGAAATCATTAAGTTATAGATGTCCTCATTGGCTTTTTGTTGCTGTTGTTTGTACAATAGTTCCCTGTTTTTGGTCTTTTGGGATTTTAGTATATACAAAAACATCCCTAAGATGGCCAACGCACTAAACAGATACACCAAATTCCTATTTTGGACCTCTAAACTAGAATTTTCAGTCTTAATTTTGTCCGTTTCGTATTCAATACGAGAAAATTTATCTCCCATAGCGCGCTCCGCTTTTTGCAACTTTTCATTAATTTGAATATATTCTTTTGTATAAACAGATGCTTTTTCAGGTTCAATTAAAGCCAATTGTTTAAGAGCCACTAAGATATCTCGGGAACTATTCGTGCTACGGGCTAGCAGCAAAGCCTCTTTCGCATACTGCAACGCCTTGATCGAATCTTCATTTGAAGCAAAATATTCTGATAAGTGCACCTTACTAGCGAATATTCCAGATGTCAATTGTAGACTATCCCGTAGCTTCAAAGATTGGTAAAACAGTTTCGGGAGTCCCTCTTTCTCTTTTAACTTAAATTTAGAATACGCCAAATTATCCAATAACATCGAATACAGTAGTGGCTTTTGAATGATTAAATTTTTCTGCTGTAATCCTTTTTGATAATATTCCTTGGCAAGCAAATACTTTTTTGAATTGAGATACAGAAATCCAATATTGTTGTAAGAGGTAGCCATTGACTGAAATACCTCCGGTATTGTTTTATCACCACTAATTAATAATGCTTTATTATGATAAGTAATTCCATTTTCATATTCTCCAAACTCCACATATATCACTCCTAAAAGGTTATATGCGTCATATAAAGTGTTATTTGTTAGCTCTGTTCCCTTAATTGTTCGCAACACACTGAAAACGGACTTTTCAGCCCCAAAATAATCGCCTGCCTTAAACTGCAAATTTGCTTTGTTTATGAGGATTCTGCTTAAATTAAATTTGTCACCTGAGTCCACAGACATTTTTTCCGCTGCATAATAAAACTGAAAAGAACTGTCCATAACTGATTGTGAATCATAATAATCCCCCAGGTAGGTATAAGCTTTTATAATATTCAAAGTGTCCTGAGCCGCTTCTGAGTTAGACAATACAAGATTGACGGTCTTATTAAATTCCTTGTAATGATTTATGTTATAATATCTGTTGGCAACTTTAAATAGATTCACCCGGTTTAACGAATCATTCTCCTTATTGGCAACGATGGTAAATGCTTTTTGAGTAAACAGCAGTCTTTTTTCGTAACCCAAACTAAAATCATTTGCTAGTGAAAAATAAGTTGACAAACTGTCTGATGAAGAAGTAACAGAAATTTTTTCTCTATCTTTTTTGGTACATCCAAAAAAAATAGAGATTATAAATAACAATAAAAGTATGTACTCTTTATTTTTCAATATTTGCTTTGGATTTCATCAAAAATAGTGAAATAAAACTACTGACATAAAAAAAAGGCTATCAAATAAATTGATAGCCTATATTATATTGAGAAAAATTTAATTTTCAGTCTACTTTCATGTTTCCGCCAGTACATTGTGATCCTCGGATATCAACTTTCATGTTGCCTCCAGTACACTGTGATCCTCTAATATCAACTTTCATGTTTCCGCCAACTGACTGCGCTCCTCTAATGTCGACTTTTAAATTATCTCCAGTATCCTGAGATGCTGCACTGTTGGTGATATTTACATCATTATTACTTGTTTCTGGCGTAGTAAATGAAGTTAAGATCATTACTAAAGAGAATAAACTGATTGTTAAGATTGCTTTTTTCATAATAGGTTTTTTTTATATGATTATATGAATGTACATTACTAGGTGACCTTTTAGTTATTGAAGTATCACGGTGTAAAACTACATAGCATCTCTGTTTTTTTCTTACAAAAAAAAGCATAAATGGTAGAATACGTCCATCTGGTAGTAGATGGATGCCAAATTAATGTGAATGGATGGGTTTTAAATTTCTAGGTAATTTTCGTTTGAAAACTCACTAATGATAAGGTCAATATTTGCCTTATATGATTTAGAAAAGGGAAGTTTTGTTGTAGTGTTTTTAATATAACACACGGTGTTGCCGCTGTGAATTCTAGAAATATAAGTCCGATTTACAATATAGCTGTTGTGAATTCTAATAAATGGATAGGTCAATACACTCTCAAAATGTTTCAATGTCTTGAACGCAGTGATCATCTCGCCATTACTTAGGTGAATGTCAGTGGAGTTATTATCCGCTTGGAGGTAAGCAATATCGTTCGCATCAATATATCTATAATCACCGTAAGACTTTATACATAATATTAACGGCTTTTCCCTATAGCTTATTTCCTGGTGTTGAACAGTTTTTGGGGACTCATTCGCAATAACTATAGGCTGCACAGACTGGTTTTCAGACTCCTGATTTGATTTATTCAATTTCAGAATCAATTTAACAAAAGTAATTCGCTCTAGTGGCTTCAATAAATAATCCGTAACCTCATATTGTATCGCTTCAAAAGCCAGCTCACTTTTTTTTGTAGTGATAATAATCTTTGGAACAATCTTTAAATAACGGTAGAGTTCATTGATTAGTGCTAATGATAAATTACTTTTTTTATCGGTGGGATCGATCTCAAGAAAAACTAATTGAGGAGTGTGTTCTAATATAAGGCTTAAGCCATCTTGATAATTGTTAGCCGAAGCTATAAAATCCAGCTCCGAAAAACTGTCAGCCATGGCTTTTGTTTTCAAAACACTTTCTTGATCGTCGTCAATAATAATGTACGAATAATTCATTGATGGCTTTTCCTAATTGTTAGGCATATTATCGGATGCTTGAAGATGATATACGTCAAAGCATTAAAAATTGATGGTAGTTTTGGGAAACTAATTGCATAAGAAAAGCCAGTTATCAAATTAATAACACGTCTTTAATACTTATTTAACAAACTAAAAATACAGGTTTAGAGTATTTTTCGTGCAAGATGTTAATATGTTCTTAACAAATGTTAACACATTAAGATGAAGCGCAAATAAACCCGATAAAGTACATGAATTCAGATGCTAGAGAATATGAAGTTATCTCTTTAACTGCGATCTTAAGAACATTATGCCATGCAAAAGGCCTTTCGCGAGGAAGGCCTTTGTAATATAGAATGATATTTAATTACATTTTCATCAACCAGTTTTTCATGGAAACTTCATTATCAATAATGGCTTTCAATTCTGATATTTTAACACGGTCTTGTTTCATCGTATCTCTATGACGAATTGTTACCGTTTGATCTTCTACAGTTTGATGATCAACCGTAATACAAAACGGCGTTCCTAATGCATCTTGCCTTCTATAGCGACGACCAACTGCATCTTTCTCATCATATGTTACATTGAAATCCCATTTTAAATCTTCAATGATTTTATGCGCTAAATCAGGTAACCCATCTTTTTTAACTAAGGGTAAAACTGCTGCCTTGGTAGGTGCAAGTACTGAAGGCAATTTAAGAACCGTTCTCGTTGAGCCATCTTCCAATGTTTCTTCTTTCAAGGAAGTCGCAAAAACGGCCAAGAACATTCTATCTAATCCCACAGAAGTTTCTACTACATAAGGCACATAGCTCTGATTCAACTCGGCATCAAAATACTGCAATTTTCTTCCAGAGAATTTTTCGTGTGCTTTTAAATCAAAATCTGTACGAGAGTGAATCCCTTCCAGTTCTTTGAATCCAAAAGGAAAATCAAACTCAATATCAGCCGCAGCATTTGCATAATGAGCTAATTTTTCATGATCATGAAAACGGTAGTTTTCTTTACCCAAACCTAATGACAAATGCCATTTTAGCCTTGTTTCTTTCCAGAATTCATAATGTTTCATTTCATCTCCTGGACGTACAAAAAATTGCATTTCCATTTGTTCAAACTCACGCATACGGAATATGAACTGTCTAGCAACAATTTCATTTCTAAATGCTTTCCCTGTTTGCGCAATTCCAAAAGGAATTTTCATTCTTCCCGATTTTTGTACATTCGCGAAATTGACAAAAATACCTTGAGCAGTTTCCGGACGCAAATATAAATCCATCGCTGTATCTGCAGATGCTCCCAACTTAGTTCCAAACATTAGGTTGAATTGTCGCACTTCGGTCCAGTTTCTGGAACCTGATTCAGGACAGGCTATTTCTAACTCTTCAATTAGCGCTTTTACATCTTCCAGATCTTCATTACCTAGAGAACGCCCAAGTCGCTCTAGAATTTCTCTTTCTTTGGCTTTATACTCAACGACCCTAGTGTTTGTTGTTACAAACTCCTGTTCGTTGAAGGCATCGCCAAAACGAATCTTCGCTTTTTCAACTTCCTTAACTGCTTTGACATTTAACTTTTCAGCATAGTCTTCAATCAAAACGTCGGCTCTATACCTTCTTTTAGAATCTTTATTGTCAATCAATGGATCATTAAAAGCATCTACGTGTCCTGACGCTTTCCAAGTAGTAGGGTGCATCAGTATCGAAGCGTCCAGACCGACAATATTATCATTTAATTGAACCATTGATTTCCACCAATATTCACGTATGTTCTTTTTTAACTCCACTCCGTTTTGTGCATAATCATAAACTGCACTCAAACCATCGTATATTTCGCTTGACGGAAAAATAAATCCGTACTCTTTTGCATGCGAAATTACATTCTTAAATATATCTTCTTGTTTAGCCATACTGCAAAAATATAAAAAGAGAACTTAAAAAAAGAAGAATAGCTGAAGTTTGAAGCGTTGATTTTCATATTTTTATAAATAAATTGCTAATTATATGTTCAAACACATAATAAATCTATTTTTCCCTGCTGTGTGCGCTGGCTGCAACTCTTTATTATCACCGAATGAAAAAGTGATTTGTACAATTTGCAGGCACAACATACCGCTAACTCATCAACACATCAGTCCAAATAACGAGGCCTTCAAAAAGTTTTACGGTAGAATTCCTTTAGAATATGCATCGGCGCTCCTCTATTTTCATAAAAAAGGAATAGCACAAGAACTAATTCACAAATTAAAATATAAAGGGCATCAAGAAATAGGAACAGTTCTGGGACATTGGTATGCTCAATATTTAAAGGATGTCGTAATCCTAAAAACAGTAGATGCTATAATTCCAGTTCCTTTGCACAAAAGAAAGCATAGGGAACGAGGCTACAATCAAGTAACTACTTTTGGAAAAGCGCTTTCGTCTGAATTGAATGTTCCTTATAATGACTCTATATTGAAACGAAAAGTCTATTCAAAAACACAATCCAAAAAAAACCTTTTGGGCAGGAACGAAGGTATTAAAACCATTTTTGAAGTTTCCTTTACGGAAAATGATCATGGCAAACACTTTCTACTTATTGATGATGTAATTACAACAGGAGCCACACTTGAAGCTTGCTCCCGCGCTTTGCTTACAATTCCAGGATCAAAGATTAGCATCGCATGCATGGCAATGGCACAATCCTAAAAAATCGGCAATTACTTCAGTCCAATAAAATTAAGATCCGTTTTTTCAGCGCTTAAAAGAAATCATTATTCTACTTACAAACTAAGTCTTTCTAGTGCCTTAAAATAGCCAATGTACGTCGTTTCATTGTTTATTATTTAAAAACGACATGGTTTTACCTCAATAAAAAGACAATTATCAGCACAATTAATTACACTACAAATTTAATTAATAAAAATATAACGACATAGAATTTTCAATTCCAAACTTAAATGATTAAATTTGAATAAATTTTATAAATCATTAAACAAATATATTATGGCTTTTGAATTACCTCAATTACCTTATGCGTATGACGCATTAGAACCTTATATAGATGCACGCACGATGGAAATTCATCATACAAAGCATCATAATGCATATACTACAAACCTAAATGCGGCTACCGCTGGTACTGACATGGAAGGTAAGACTATAGATAATATTCTACTCAACCTAGACATGAAAAATACCGCTGTTCGAAATAATGGTGGTGGATTTTATAATCACAATCTGTATTGGACTGTTATGACTCCAAATGGAGGTGGACTTCCTAATGGAGATTTGCTTACTGCGATTGAAACTGCTTTTGGATCTTTTGAAGAGTTCAAAGCTAAATTCAGCAAAGCGGGAGCTACGCAGTTCGGTTCAGGATGGGCTTGGCTTTGTGTTCACCCAGGAGGAAAAGTAGAGGTTTGTGGAACTCCAAATCAAGACAATCCATTAATGCCGGGAATCGGTTGTGGCGGTACTCCAATTTTGGGTATGGATGTTTGGGAACATGCTTATTATTTGCATTACCAAAACAGAAGACCCGATTATATTGAAGCTTTTTTCAACACAATTAATTGGACAGAAGTTTCTAGAAGATACGCTTCTGAGAAATAGTTTTCATAGAAATATAGATTAAAGAACATAAAGAATAGACAAATTGACTGAGAAGTTGGTTTGTCTGTTCTTTTTTTACGCCTACTCGTTTCTAAATTTTACACAGCTGATTCAAATAAAAAAACGAATAAACTCTCAGCCTATTCGTTATTCCTCTGTTCTAATTTTATTTGACTTTATTCCAATAAAAAAGGTGGAATCTCTTCCACCTTTTTTGCCCCAAATCTACCATAAACTTAACCTACTAATTTTATGACTCTCCAAATTTATGGCAGATGTGTATTTTAACCAAATGTTTTAGATGAACAACCCGTAAATTCGTTTAATTGCACAATTTCATAGTTTTTAATATGCTCTTGCATCTTTTCCTTCATAGAAATTCATAAATGCACGACTCACAACCCTATTACCGCCGGGAGTAGGATAGTCTCCAGTAAAATACCAGTCTCCTAAGTTTTTAGGACAAGCAATATGTAAATCTTCAACGGTTTGGAATATAATCTTCACTTCCGCTTTTATTTCAGGAGAGCTCAACATTTGAGCTATTTTATCAGAAACCTCTTGAGGTTTAAAAGGCTCATAAATTGCGGTAACATAATTTATCATGTCACTGTCTTTAAAGTTTTCTTGAGCTTTACAGTTAGCATAAACTTCATCAACAATATGGTACAAATTTCTTTCTTTCAATAATCCTAATGCCGCTTTAAACGCCACTAAACCTTCTAGTTTTGCCATGTCTATACCGTAGCAATCAGGGAATCGTATTTGAGGTGCCGAAGAAACGACAACTATTCTTTTTGGGTTCAAGCGATCCATCATTTTGATAATACTCATTTTCAAGGTAGTTCCACGTACAATACTATCATCTATAATCACTAGATTATCTGTTGGTTTTATAACACCATAAGTTACATCATAAATATGGGCTACTAAATCATCGCGACTACTGTCCTCTGTAATAAACGTCCTAAGTTTAGCATCTTTAATCGCAACTTTTTCAGTACGTATTTTTACCTGAAGAAGCTCTTGTAATGTTTCTTTGGTCAGTGTATTTCTATTTTCTAAAATGAAATTATTTTTACGTTGGTTCAAGAAATCCTGAGCCGCTTCTACTAAACCGTAAAAAGAGGTTTCAGCAGTATTAGGAATATAAGAAAAAACAGTGTTGTCAGTGTCTTGATCAATCGATTCAAGAACTGCAGGCAGAATTAATCTACCCAAGTTTTTTCTTTCTTGGTATATTTCAGCATCGCTACCTCTAGAAAAATAAATTCTTTCAAATGAGCACGCTTTTTTTTCTGTTGGCTCAAGAATTTCTTCCATTGTAACAGTTCCATTTTTCTTAATTATCAAAGCATTTCCTGGTTCAATTTCCTGCACTTTTTCGAATGGAACATTGAAAACGGTTTGAATAACGGGTCTCTCTGAAGCCACAACAACAACTTCATCATCTTGATAAAAATAAGCAGGACGAATCCCTGCAGGGTCTCTAAACACGAATGAATCACCATGCCCCAAAAGTCCTGCCATAGCATAACCTCCATCTAAATTCTTTGACGAACGTCTCAAAATTTTAGCAATATCTAGTCTTTCGGCAATAACTGGAGATGCTTCTCTTTTTGACAAGCCTTCCTGCTTACAATCTTGATACAATTGCATTACTTCTTTGTCTAGAAAATGCCCTATTTTTTCCATAACCGTAACCGTATCTGCCATCTCTTTTGGATGCTGACCCAGTTCAACTAAGTTTTCGAATAGCTCTTTTACATTGGTCATATTAAAATTTCCGGCCAATATCAGGTTTCTATGCATCCAATTACTTTGACGTAAAAAAGGATGAACACTTTCGATACTATTTTTACCAAAAGTACCATAACGCACATGTCCTAAAAACAATTCTCCTATGTATGGAATATTCGTCTTTTGAAGAGATACATTATCAGCGTATTTAAGATGAGAAGTCATCTCCTCGTTTATTCTGTCATTTATTTGCGCAAAAACATCTTGAATAGGCTGCGCGTGATTAGAACGCACTCTACTTATATACCTCTCTCCCGGTTCCATGTCTAATTTTATACTTGCAAAACCTGCACCATCTTGTCCACGATTGTGTTGCTTTTCCATAAGGAGATACATTTTCTGTATCCCGTAAAAAGCAGTTCCGTATTTTTCCTTATAAAATTCAAGCGGTTTAAGCAGTCTAACTAAGGCTATTCCACATTCATGTTGTAACGCATCGCTCATTGTGTAGTTATTTGTTGTGTTGTTGTTTCTAAATATAAATTCTTACAAATAAAAGGGATCTTCTTTTTTCACTCCCAACTTATTATAAATCAAAAAAACCCCATTCCCGGGGTTTCAAAGTATTACAATACTATTTCAAACTGTGTCAATGACTTGAATTGTTTCAATCTTGACATTACCTCTTTTTTATCTAAATCAACCATTCTTTCAGTACCAAATTTCTCAACACAAAATGAGGCTAAATTTGAACCATATATTACCGCATTTTTCATGTTCTCAAATGAGACGTTTTCACTTTGCGTAATGAATCCTGCAAATCCACCTGCAAAAGTATCACCAGCCCCTGTTGGGTCAAACACTTCTTCCAATGGCAATGCCGGCGCAAAGAACACTTCTTTATCGTGAAACAAAAGTGCACCATGCTCCCCCTTTTTGATTACTACATATTCTGGTCCCATAGCCTGAATTATCGCAGCAGCTTTAACCAAAGAATATTCTCCAGAAAGTTGTCTTGCTTCTTCATCATTGATCGTTATAACGTCTACACGTTTTATTACCTCCAATAATTCTGGTAAAGCGCAATCCATCCAAAAATTCATAGTGTCTAAAACTACTAATTTTGGCTTCGTTTCCATTTGGTCCAAGACACTACTTTGTACTAGTGGATGCAAGTTTCCTAGCATCACTACACCAGCATCTTTAAAATCTTGAGGTACTTTAGGTTGAAAATCCGCTAAAACATTCAATTGAGTATCAAGAGTATCACGTGAATTTAAATCGTTGCGGTAGCGACCGCTCCAAAAGAAGGTTTTCCCACCCTTCACCACTTCAAGTCCAGAAATATCAACATTTCTTTCGGTCAACAAATCTAAATATTCTTGTGGAAAATCATCACCAACTACAGAAACTATGGCAGATTGTAAATTAAAAAAAGAGGCGGACAAACCAATGTACGTTCCTGCACCACCTAAAATTTTATCTGTTTTGCCAAAAGGTGTTTCTATGGCGTCGAAAGCAACTGTTCCAACAATCAATAATTTATTCATTTATTTGAGATTCTAATTAAGTCGCAAAGGTAGTTTATAAAGTATAAAATTGCAAAGACTGCTAATTGTAAAGTTACGCTAATTTACAAACCATTAAAATCAATGCTTACAGCAACTTGCCGACTTCTTTTTCATAAAATAAATCAATAGAAAGCTCCTTTTGGGCGGAAGCCATAACCGCTAATTCGTCACACCTTTCATTTTGCAAATGATTGTTGTGTCCTTTTATCCATTTAAAGTCTACTTTGTGCTTTCTATAAATAGCTAAAAGACGCTTCCAAAGATCAGCATTTTTTCTAGCAGCAAAACCCTTTTTTTCCCAGCCCAAAACCCACTTCTTTTGAACTGAATCCACTACATATTTAGAATCAGAAACGACTAAAACTCTGGTATTTGGATTTTTTAGTTTTTCTAGACCTACAATTACGGCCAGTAACTCCATTCTATTATTAGTGGTAAGTCTAAAACCTTCGTAAAATTCTTTTTTGTAAGTCTTACCACCCACAACTGTTTCCATAACTACGCCATATCCTCCTTTTCCAGGATTTCCTTTTGCAGCTCCATCTGTGTATATGTGTACATCGTAAGTATTCACTATTTTGAAATCTCAGTTATCAATTTTTCGATTACTCTTGGAAAAAATTCCTGTTCTATTTCATGGATCCTAGCAGCAATATCTTCGGCCGACTCACTTCCCGTTAAGAAAATCTTTTTTTGGAAAATAACATCCCCTTCATCATAATTTTCATCAACATAATGAATCGTAATTCCTGTTTCCCTTTCCTTATTATCAGCGATTGCTTTATGGATGTTCATTCCATACATTCCTTTCCCGCCATATTTGGGTAATAATGCAGGGTGAATATTTATTATTTTATTGGGATAAGCAGCTATAATGGTTTCAGGGAATTTTAATAAAAATCCAGCGAGGACAATTAAATCCGGTTGAATCGTGTTTAAAACCTGTAGTACTCTACCTTCATTTAGCTCTGTTTTCGAAAAAATCTCCATTGCCACATCATTATTCTTAGCTCTTTCAATAACTTTAGCATTTGGATTGTTTGTAAAAACTGCTACTACTGTTGCTTCTTCATTTGAAGTAAAATGCTTTATGATATTTTCAGCATTTGTACCTGATCCGGAAGCAAAAACAACTATTTTTTTCATAATTTTTCCAATTTATATTACGCAAAAAAAAGCATAAAAATTCAATTTAAAGAACATTGTAAGTCTTTGTTTAAATTTATTTTCTAATTTAGATGTCACATTTATCAACTTATTCGTTGTTTTAAAATAAAGTTTTTTATTTTTGCCAACAAATTAAATTCTAAAATTAAAGATTATGTCAGACATTGCATCAAGAGTTAAAGCGATTATCGTAGACAAATTAGGCGTTGACGAAAACGAAGTTGTAACAGAAGCAAGCTTCACTAATGACTTAGGGGCTGATTCATTGGACACAGTTGAGCTTATTATGGAATTCGAAAAAGAATTTGATATTCAAATTCCAGACGATCAAGCAGAAAACATTGCTACTGTTGGTCAAGCTATTTCTTACATCGAAGAAGCTAAAAAATAATAATTTAAGCACCCGCCTGCAGCTTTGCACGCGGGTGTTATTATTATTTTAAAAAACTAAATTAAGATTGATTTTCAATCAAAAGATATTTATTGTAATACCCATGGCTCTTTTGTAATAAAAATACGGCAAAGAAAGCATGGGTTTTATTTGTTTAAAGATAACAAAATAAAATAGTTATGGTATTAAGACGAGTTGTTGTTACGGGTTTAGGTGCTCTTACTCCTATTGGAAATAATGTTCAAGAATATTGGAACGCCCTTATCAGTGGCGTAAGTGGATCTGCCACAATAACTTACTTTGACCCTACAAAGTTCAAAACTAAATTTGCTTGCGAATTGAAAAACTTTAATGTAGAAGATTTCTTAGACAGAAAAGAAGCTAGAAAAATGGATCGTTATGCACAATATGCCATGGTTTCATCTGAAGAAGCGATAAATGATGCAGCTTTCAACTTTGAAAAATTAGATAAAGACAGGGCCGGAGTTATTTGGGGCTCAGGAATAGGTGGCTTAGAAACCTTTCAAATAGAAATGTTGAATTATTCTGCCGGCGATGGCACTCCAAAATTCAACCCTTTCTTTATACCGAAGATGATTTCTGATATCGCTTGTGGTCATATTTCAATTAAATATGGCTTTAGAGGGCCCAACTTCGCAACCGTTTCGGCTTGCGCTTCTTCTACAAACGCGATCATCGATGCATTTAACTACATCCGTTTAGGACACGCAGATGTTATGGTAACTGGCGGGTCAGAAGCTGCGGTAACTATTGCGGGAATGGGTGGCTTTAACGCTATGCATGCGCTATCCACAAGAAATGATGATCCAACAACAGCTTCCAGACCTATGGACAAAGACAGAGATGGATTTGTATTAGGAGAAGGTGCAGGTGCCTTAGTTCTTGAAGAATACGAACATGCAGTAGCCCGTGGCGCTAATATATATTGTGAAATTGGCGGTGGCGGTATGTCAGCTGATGCCTATCACATAACAGCTCCTCATCCTGACGGCTTAGGTGCAAAAAACGTAATGTTAAACTGTTTGAGAGATGCAGGATTAAAACCAACTGATGTTGACGGTGTAAATATGCATGGAACTTCTACTCCTCTTGGGGATTTAGCAGAGTCAAAGGCGATTGAGCATGTTTTTGGTGAGCATGCCTACACCATGAACTTGAATTCGACAAAATCAATGACGGGTCACTTACTTGGTGCTGCTGGAGCAGTTGAAACTATCTCCTCTATTCTATCTATGAAATACGGAATAGTCCCACCAACCATCAACCATTTCACAGATGATGAAAATATTGATTCAAAACTAAACTTTACTTTTAATGTTGCCCAAAAAAGAGATATGAAAGTAGTCATGAGTAATACTTTTGGTTTTGGTGGACATAATGCTTGTGTATTAGTAAAAAAATTAGAATTCTAATTTAAATGAATAGATTAAGAAAAATATTTACAAAATCCCGTTCTCCAGAAGACGGGATTTTTTTTGATGCTATCCAAACAATTTTAGGCTTTCCCCCTAAAAACTTAGATCACTATAGAAAAGCATTTACTCACCGTTCTTCTAGCAGTCTTGACCAGGCAGGAAACATTATTAACTATGAGCGCTTGGAGTTTTTAGGCGACGCGATGCTGAGTTCTGTAATTGCGGCGTATCTCTTTCGCGAAGCTCCTCACGGAGACGAGGGTTATCTTACAAAAATGCGCTCCAAAATCGTAAGTAGAGAACACTTAAACGAACTGGGGAAAGACCTGAACTTGATACAATTTATAGAAAGCAAAGTCCCAATACAACATTTTGGAGAAAACATTCATGGTAACATTTTTGAATCTTTGATAGGCGCAATTTATCTTGATAGAAGTTATGTCTATTGTGAAAAGTTTATACAAAAAAGAGTTGTCATCCCTTATGTTGATATTACCAGATTGGAAGGAAAGGTGATTAGCTACAAAAGCTTGGTTATAGAATGGTGCCAGAAAGAAAAGAAAATATTCCATTATGATATTTTTGAAGACAACGCAATCGATGGGCAACGTCTATTTGGAGTAAAATTGAGCATTGATGGCAAAGTAATTGCAAAAGCTAGAGCGACTTCAAAAAAGAAAGCAGAAGAGAAAGCATCACAACGTACCTTTTTTGCTTTTCAAGATAAAATGGATAAAAAATAGCGTCCTTTTACTTAAAACTACAACGTTATCGTTAGTAAATGAACTAAAACATGCTGGTTTGGTGCATCATAACTTCATTAGATATAGTATATTTACAACTTATTTTATGATGAAATGGCTATTCACAAACTGGATCTTGGCGACTTCGACGAAATAGATTACAATCTTATTGCTATTCATACTTCATTAGAAGATTTCCGACTAGCCTATTTCATCAATCAAAAATTGCCGATAAATTTAAGAAAAAGTAAGGATGAGGTTCAAATTAATATAAAAGAAGGGGAGACAAATTTTTCTAGGTTTCATTATTATGACTTAGAAAAAGCAGTTTCTTGGAATTTGGTCCAGAATAAAAACGAAGTGTACCAACAAAAAAAAGAAACACTCCAAAATTTATTTTCAAATATAACCATGGAAACTGCCACAAAAGTATTCTTGTTACCAGAATTTAAAAAAGCCGATTTTTTTTTTAAAATTGATAACACTGACGACACCATAGATGTGTCAGAAATAAAGATATTATTAAATACCATTGATCACATATCTGCTGTATATACTGTAGATACTAATCAAATAAAATCGAAAAACAATTTAATTTTTTAATACAAATGATTACAAACAAAAAAACAAAAATTGTAGCCACACTTGGGCCTGCATGTAGTACTAGAGAAATCATAAAAGATATGATTGACGCAGGTGTAAATGTGTTCAGAGTTAATTTCTCTCACGCAGATTACGCAGATGTTAAAGAAAAAATTAAAATCATCAGAGGACTCAACGATGAATATGGCTATACGACTGCAATACTTGGCGACTTACAAGGACCAAAACTTCGCGTAGGAGTTATGGGTGAAGGGGTTGTAGTAAATGATGGAGATTTAATAACCTTCACTACTGCAGAGGACATTATTGGAACGGCACAAAAAGTATTCATGAAATACAAAAACTTCCCAAATGATGTTAATCCTGGGGAGCGTATTTTATTGGATGACGGGAAGCTAATTTTTGAAATAGTTGAAACAGACAAAAAAACAGAAGTCGTTGCAAGAGTAATACAAGGTGGTGAACTGAAATCTAAAAAAGGAGTTAATCTGCCCAACACAAAAATATCACTTCCAGCAATGACAGAAAAAGATATTGCCGATGCTATTTTTGCGATTGAACAAAAAGTGGACTGGATTGCCCTTTCTTTTGTAAAAACACCACAAGATTTAAAAGACTTGCAAGATTTGATTGCAGAGCATTCTGAACATAAAATTCCGATTGTAGCTAAAATTGAGATGCCTGAAGCATTAGAAAACATTGACAAGATAGTTGCTTATTGTGATGCATTAATGGTTGCACGTGGAGATCTTGGTGTTGAACTTCCTGCTCACGAAGTTCCACTTGTTCAAAAAGAATTGATTCGCAAAGCCAAAATGGCTCGAATTCCTGTAATTGTTGCCACTCAAATGATGGAAACGATGATCACTAGTTTGACCCCTACAAGAGCTGAAGTAAATGATGTTGCCAACTCGGTAATGGATGGTGCTGATGCGGTAATGCTTTCCGGTGAAACAGCTACTGGTAATTATCCCGTACAAGTAATCGAAAAAATGACGCAAATCATTAAAGCAGTTGAGGATTCTCCACTAATAACTGTACCACAAAACACACCGCAAATAAAAACAAAACGTTTTATCACTAAAACAATTTGTCGACATGCCGCACTTATGGCAAATGCCATTAACGCAAAAGCTATTTGCACTTTGACTAATAGTGGTTACACCGCTTTCCAAATTTCAGCGTGGAGGCCATCAGCCTATATCCTAGTTTTTACATCGAATAAAAGAATCTTGACACAATTAAGTTTATTGTGGGGAGTAAAATCATATTACTACGACAAAGTAGTAAGTACTGACGATACTGTCACAGACATAAACAACATTGTAAAAGAGAAAGGATACGTAACTCCAGGTGATTTCCTTATTAATTTAGCGGCTATGCCTATTAAAGAAAAAGGAATGGTGAATACCATGAGAGTTTCGGAAATAGAATAAGTTTAAGATAATCAAAATACAATCCGTCTGTTTAATAACTAAACAAGACGGATTTTTTTGTGCCTAATTTTTTTTTAATTTATCTTTGCACAAAATAAATCCATCCCCAATGAGTTTCAAATCCAAGAATCCTTTTTTAACTAACAAATCTTTTTCTGCGACAACTGCTGCTAGAAAAGAAGAAGTACATCATGCAACTGTTTTAGATTACAGCCAAGAAATGACCTTGTCTGGCACCATCAATAAAACTTTAATTCTCTTTTTATTGCTTGCCGCATCAGCCATGGTGATTTGGTGGATGACTTTTAATGGCACAAATCCTATTGTTCCAACAATTGGAGGTGCTATTGTAGGTTTAATTTTAGTAGTGATAGCTGCTTTCAAACCACAATACTCGCCTTACTTAGCACCTGGATACGCATTATTTGAGGGATTGTTTATCGGTGGAATTTCGGCAATTTTCGAAACGATGTATCCTGGAATAGTAATGCAGGCCGTTGGAGCAACTTTTGTCACTTTTATTGTCTGTTTAGGATTATATAGATATAAAATTGTAAAAGTAACAGAGCAATTCAAATCAGTGGTAGTTGCGGCCACACTTGCTATTGCAACCTACTATCTAATTTCATGGGTGTTTTCTATGTTTACAAACTTCCAGCCAGTTCACCACGGTAACTCCATGATGAGTATCGGAATTAGTGTGTTTGTAATTATAATCGCCTCATTAAATTTATTCCTGGATTTTGACAGAATAGAAAAAGGAGCCGAACAAAAGATGCCAAAATTCATGGAATGGTATGGCGCAATGGGGTTAATGGTTACTTTAGTGTGGCTATATATTGAGTTTTTACGTTTACTATCAAAACTAAACAGTAAAAACTAAGTAAAATAAGCCACTATAAAATAATAAAAGGCCTTTCTTATTTAGAAAGGCCTTTTTTATGCTGCTTTCTCGAAAGCAATATAGTGACTAAGTTTCCCGTTTTTATTAAAAATAGGGTAGGCTTTTATTAGACAAGCGTATACCTCGCCGTTCTTTTTATAATTTAAAACTGTCTTTTCAAAAGCTTTTTGTGATCGAATCGAAGTACTTATTTCGCCCGAAACTATACTATCAGTCACTTCGCCTTGGAACATTTTTGGACTTTTCCCCATTACTTCAGTTGCAGAATAACCATTCATTTTCTTTATATTCTGTGAAGCGAAAACGATAGTTAACTTGGCATCTGTAACTACTATTACTTCTTCTTTTATAGGCGCTTCAATATCCCAATCTGAACACAGCGCCCACTTATTTCTCAACGCCATACCTTTAAGGTCGCGCAAGTCGGAAAGCGACTGCTTTAATTCATTTACAAATTGATAATGAAAATCTGAAGAAATAACTGGAAGAGATTTAATTCGTAATTCCTTATTGTATTTAACAATAGCCTCTTCATATTCTTTTAAATCGCTCATTTTTTTTTATTTGAACCAAAAGTAAAATTTTTTGTAAAAAAAAAAAAACAATCTCCGAAATTTAACCATTGTTGAACGATCATTTTACAGGATCAAAAAGCAAACTTTAACTGTACTGCAAGGGTTTTCTTTTCTTCTGTATTCAAATTACTTAAAGCTATACCCAGCAGCCGTACGATTCTTTCATCCGTTCTTGATACAAAAGCTCTTTTACTATTTCTAAAATAAGGCCTTTATCCGAAATGAAATACGCAACTGTCTTACTGCGAGTTTGTTGTGTGAAATTACTGTATTTTATTTTTAAAGTGATTGTTTTTCCGGCGACCTTGTGCTTACTTAATCTTTTTTCTAGGGCAATCGCAATACTCTCTAATTTTTCTAACATAAATATTTCTGAGGAAAGATTGACATCAAAAGTATGTTCGGCTGCAACTGACTTTGTAATTCGATCTGATTTGACCTCACTATTGTGGATTCCACGGACCACATTAAAATAAAAATTCCCCGCTTTCCCAAAATGTTTTTCTAAAAATTCAAGTGACTTACTTTTCAACTCTACACCGGTAAAAATTCCCAGCTGATACATTTTTTCTGTTGTAACCTTACCTACACCGTAAAATTTGCGAATGGGCAAGTCCTCCAGAAAAGAAATAACTTCATCTGGATTAACTGTTTTTTGGCCATTTGGTTTATTATAATCGCTGGCTATTTTAGCAACGAATTTATTAATTGAAATTCCCGCTGAAGCTGTTAAACCAACCTCATTAAAAATTCGCAGCCTAATCTCTTCTGCCAATAAACTGGCACTTGGATTTCCTTTTTTGTTTTGGGTAACGTCTAAGTAAGCCTCATCAAGTGAGAGCGGCTCAACCAAGTCAGTGTACTCAAGAAAAATTTTCTGAATCTTGCTTGAAATTTCCTTATACCTATCGAATCTCGGTTTAACAAAAATAATCTCAGGACAGTACTTTTTAGCCATCACACCACTAATAGCACTTCTAACCCCAAATTTCCGTGCCTCGTAGCTAGCCGCAGCGACAACGCCCCTACTCTCTGAACCACCCACCGCAACAGGCTTGCCGCGTAATTTGGGATTGTCCATTTGCTCCACAGAAGCATAAAAAGCATCCATGTCGATATGAATAATTTTCCTATTTTTAGCGTTATCAGGCATGACACAAATTTAACGCCCTTTTATATATAATGAGAGGTCTCACAGTTAAAATATTTGATATATTTGGGAAACTTAGCAAGCACAGATGCAGGCCAACGCTGTTGGGGAATATCTAATCTACCGCAAAATTGACACCATATGATAGAAATAGAAAGAAAATTTTTAGTTAAAAACCATTCGTTCAAGACAACTGCTTTTAGCCAAAACCGAATTGCACAAGGATATTTGAGCTCAGTGGCGGAGCGAACAGTGCGGGTACGCATAAAAGGAGACAAAGGATACCTTACTATTAAAGGAATAACAAACAAAACAGGAATGTCTCGTTTTGAATGGGAAAAAGAAATTCCGATTGATGAAGCCAAAAGCCTACTGCTTTTATGCGAAAAAGGAACCATCGACAAAACTCGATATGAAGTAAAAGTCGGTCAACACATCTATGAAGTCGATGAGTTTTACGGAGACAATGAAGGCTTAATAATCGCGGAAATAGAACTTCAATCTGAAGGAGAAGATTATGAAAAACCAAGCTGGCTGGGACAAGAAGTAACGAATGACAAACGTTATTATAATTCTACTTTAAGTGCTAGTCCATACACAAGCTGGCAATAACTATTTTTTAAATACCTCAATAGTTACAGTCATTGCGCCTGCTCCCTTATTCTTAGCAATCTCCATAAAAGCTTTCTTTGAAAGGTCAATTTCTCTTGATTTAACAAACGGCCCCCTATCAGTAACCTCTACGATTACGGACGCTCCATTTGCCTCGTTAGTTATCTTTAATTTTGTTCCGAAAGCAAATTTTTTATGGGCGGCTGTATATTTATTCATGTCAAATAAAGTACCACTAGCCGTTCTTCTTCCATGAAATTTATCAGCATAATAGGACGCGTGAGCCCCTTTTTTATAGGGAATTGGCTTCCCTATTTTTTCCTCTACAGTATCCTTTTTAACTTCCTGCTGAAGTACTATCTCTTTTGTCTTTTTTACTGTGTCTGTAGCTACCACAGCTTTTTGAATTAGGGATTTTTGATTATTTATAATTTGACTTTGGCTACTCACCAATGCAACGATGGCAAATAGAAAAAGAGCTGTTATTGATTTTCTCATTATTAACTTTTTAGTTATAAACCTCTTTAAACAAGAACCATACCTAGATGAAAAAAAGTCCCATTTCTAGGACTTTTAGGTGTTTTTAAAACCACATCGACCATGGAATTCTACTCAAAATAAGCACCAATCCTAATCCATAAAAAATAGAAATAGCTTTGAATTTTGATTTGGATATTGAAGATTTTTTATGTTTTGTCCAACCAACGGTAATCAACACTATAGCGATAATATTAATTAAAGGATGTTCCAATGAAGTTAACCTTAATGCTTTATCGGACATTTGTCCAAGAGAGGCAAAACCGAGTGGAGAAACAAAATACAATATCACTCCCACTAACAATTGGGTGTGTGTCCCTATCAGTCCGAACATCGCGATCTTTCTGTCTTTGGCAGTAAATTCCTTATTACCAACTAAGCCAACTACTGAATTTATAACCGCGACAACCAATAATAAAAGTGCTAAATAAGCCCAACCAGAATGAAATTTTTGAATGAATTCGTACATGTAAAAGTGTTTTTTGTTTTAACAAATATAAGTAAAAAAGGAATAAAAAAAACCCTTCAAATCAGTTGAATTGAAGGGTTTTAGTAATATTGTTTTTTACCAATAGAAGTTATTCAAATGAATATCTAACTCCTACCTGCATTTGCCATCTTGAAGATTGCAATCCTAAATCATCAACTTGATTGATTCTATCAGCATTGTTAGGATCAAAACTAAATGTTGGCGTCGTTTTATCTGCTAAGAATCCTCTTTGTTCAAGTAACTGAACTTGACCAAATGATGCAAAATATCTCTTTCCCCAATTTTTGTTAAGTAAATTAGTGAAGTTAAACACATCTGCAGTCAACTCTATTTTGTGACTCTTTTTATTAACATTTATTGAGAATTCATGTGCTAATTTTAAATCAACAACATGACTCCACTTTAAACGATCGGCATTTCTTTCAACATAATTACCTTTACGACCTCTCAAGTAGCTGTCCCCTTCAATAAAAGCGCTAAGCGCTTCCCACTGCTGATCAGCTGTGAAATTTGAATTTGAAACTAAGTTAATATCTGCTCTATTACCCGGCACAAAAATCAAAGCTGATGCACTAAATGTGTCTTGCAACAAGTTTCCTCTGTCGTTATAAACATAACTAAACGGTGACCCTTGAGCTCCTTCATAGAAAATTCCAATTGTAGTTTTCATATTGTTAGACCACTTGAATTTTACGGATGAATTGCTCAAAACCCTATGCCCTTGATCAAAATCAGATCTTGAAATTCTACCAATTGCATTAGAACCGTTTACTGTTTCGATGTTATTCCACTGAGAACTGTTTTGAGAAGATGTAGCATCTAACAATACAGTAGATTTCCCATAGGCATAAGTTGCAGAAATATTAGCATCAACAAGATCAGATGCAAAATTTTTAGTCACTGTAATTGATGAGTTCCAAGCTTTACCTGCGCTTGTATTTGAACCTAAGAAAACACCAACGTATGTATTATCGATACGGTTATTTCTTTCATCATATCTTGGCCTTGTATCAGCTCCGGTTAAATTTGAAGTTGGATTACCCAGATTTACATTTTCATAAGTAACCGCAGAGATATTATCATTATAAATAATCTCCCCTGAAACTACAAATCCTGCTGGCAATTTTTGATCTACTGCAAAGCTAGCTTTAAACACTTGAGGTAGTTTGAAGTTTTTAGAAAACAAATCAATGTTTCCTCCTAGTTTTCCACTTCCAGGCAAAGGTCCTAGAGCGGTACCATTATTATTAAGTTGACTTTCTACACTTGTATCTGGATTAAAATTAGGTGTTCCGGTACTAATATCAATTGCACCTTGAGAAACTCCATTATTATTATATGCACCACCTGGCCATACTAAAGGTAATCTAGAAGTAAAAATACCTAAACCTCCTCTAAACTGAGTAACTCTGTCTCCATTTAAGTCATAATTAAATCCGACACGAGGAGAATAATGAGCTGTGGTAGCTATTCTATCACCCACTGTTGCACCTTGAAGATTTTTACCTGCAGCGTTTAACAAAGGTATAGTTCTACTGTTAAAATCTTCATTTACAGTCCCTTTATCCCAAACCGGAACATCAACTCTTAAACCATAAGAAAATTTAAAGTTATTAGTAATTTTAAAATTATCTTGAATATAAACACCAAATTGGCTAACATTAAATTCTGCAGCTCCTTGTGAGTCGTCTCCTGAACCACCAAATAATGAATATCCCAAACGGTATCTATCTGGTTTAGCATCATCTAAAAAGTCTTGTAGAGCGCTATACCTGTAATACCCAAAGTTTCTTCCAACAAATACATTTTTAGCGTAAGAAAATTCATTGTGAGTTCCTATCGAAATATTGTGTTTCCCGACATTGATTTCAAAGTTGTCAGACACCGTAAGGATTCTCTGCTTTAGTAAGTTTGCTGTGGAAAATGCCTCAGCTCCAAAATACATTCTTCCTGAACCATCAATGATTTCTACACTAGGAAAACGATCACCAATAGGGTCCCTGTTATCATCTACTACTGTATAACCAATAACTAAATTATTTGAAAACTTATTGCTGAAGCGTGAATTTAATTCAAGCGCTGTAGAATTTGTTGTAGAAACAAAATTTTGAGAACCATTCAAGAAATTAATACCTCTTGAAGAAGATCTATTTGGTGAAAAATTAGTTGCTTTTACATAACTATTTTTAAAAGATAATTTATGGTTGTCATTAATATTCCAATCTATTTTAGCGATCAATTTATCACTAACTAATGTACTTATATTGTTGGTAAAAGAACCCGGATTATAATTATACTTGTCTCCTAAATAATTTACAAGTTCTGGTATTCTCGCACCACTGTCACCTAAATAATCTTTGAGATCAAAAGGATTTGGTGTAGCATTATCTTGTCTTTCGTAATTAATGAAATAAAACAATTTATTTTTTGTAATAGCGCCACCTGCTCTTACCCCATAAGTTTGAGCTGAAAAGTCAGCTAATTTTTCTCTAGTACTAGTACTTCCAGATTCCAGAGGAGTTTTTCCTGCTAACGCTTGATCTCTGTAGAAAAAATAAGTAGATCCTTCAAAATTATTTGATCCAGAACGAGTAATAGCGCTAATTGCTCCCCCTGCAAATCCAGATAATTTAACATCAAACGGAGAAACACTTACTTGAAATTGCTCAATAGCATCAAGAGATATTGGGCTAACTCCTGTTTGACCACCATTCGTGCCGCTTGAAGATAATCCAAAAACATCATTATTAACAGCTCCATCAATATAAATCGCATTATATCTATTATTTTGACCACCAATAGATAAAACGTCATCCCCACTAATCTGTGCTTGTGGAGTCAACCTTGCAAAGTCTGCTATATTTCTTGACAATGATGGCAAGGATTTGATTTGATCAGAATTAATTACAGTTTGAGCACCAGTTCTGTTTGAATTGAAAGTATTGTCTTTAACACTCTTAACCACTACTTCTTGTAGTTCGTTTGTGTCCTCTGCCAGCACTATTTTGAAATTTTTAGAATCCCCTAATTGCAGATAAATACCGTTTTGTTTAAATGTTCCAAAACCAATGTAGCTAACAACAATTTCATACGGACCTCCCACTCTCATGTTAGAAATTCTAAAATTCCCACTAAAATCAGTTGCCCCACTGTAACGTGTTCCCGATTCTAAGTGAGTAGCCAAAATTGATGCTCCCGGCAAAGCTTCCCCTACATTATCAAATACAACTCCATTTATTGAAGAAGTTGTGTTACCTTGAGCATAAATGTCAGTACTAGTAAAAACTAGTACAACTAGCGCTAAAAATAACTTAAATGTTTTTTTCATCTTTTTTTGTTAATTGTTTAGGGCAAAATTATAATATTATTACCACAATACGTTAACATAACGTTAAGAAGTGAAAAAGCCTTACTTTATTTTTCTTGCACTAAAATCAAAAAATCACTTTATTTTAATAAAAATATATTAATTAATCACTTTTAATCACAATAAATTAAGTATTTAACAAAAACAAAGGAACTTAATAAGCCATGTCCGCAATTCTGCAAAACCTCCTTTTTCGCAATAAAAAATGGCTGATAAAACAAAATTACCAGGGGTTCGACAACGATTACCTAAAATAAACACACAGAAGTTAAAACAACCTCAAGATCAGCTATAGAAAAACAACAGGAATCCTTAATTCCCTTTTCGATCACAATTTTGACTGTAACTAATTATTTAGGTCTTTTGATTATCTATCCTTTATATTAAGTTTTAAGCACGCTCCATAAAGTTTCGAATATATCACTCGTGTGCAAAGTCATGATAGGAAACTTAGCAATTAAAGCAGAAAAACTAACCGAGCTTGCTATTGCGCAATCTCTTTCTAAATCCAAAGGCAACATATACTAGTAATTGCGCCATTCGCTTTTACTTTGTTGTTTTAGTATTCATACACGAATCCTCAAAAATACTCTCAAAAATAATATTCACAAATCTATTTGCTCCTAAAGAAATCAACACTACAGTTCACAAAACATTTAAAGTCACTGATAGTAAACACAATAAATTTGGCTCTAACGATTTAATTAGCCATGGGTGAGTTGATAATTATAATCTCCATTAATAAGAGCAATAGCTGAAGCGTACCGTCAAAAAAACATAATAGTATATTAGGCTCTAGGTATAATAAAATATCAATAGAAGACATAAAAAAAACCACGCTGTACAGCGTGGTTTTTAGTTTAAAATATTTTGCTTAGTTTATTATTTCCCAAAAATATATCTAAGTGTAAATTGCGCCTGCCACACGTCAAATGGCGAAGCATTGTTTTGAAAAGTATCTTTAATTAAAGCCCTTGTTCCAGCTGCATCTACTTGTGTAGCCAACTGATAAAATGGTACGTTAGCCGTTGTCGTTCTATAGCTTAGCACTCTTTCATTAGTAACTCTTTGGGTAACTCCCCAATCTCTATTTAATAAATTAGTAAAGTTTAAGATATCAGCTCTAAACTGAAAACTGTTCTTTTTACCTGCAATTTTAACAAAGAAATCTTGTGTTACAGATAAGTCCAATCTATGTAACATCGGCAACGTAGCAGCATTTCTATCCACATACTGACCTCTTCTAGTTGACAGGTATGAGTCTTGCTTAATGTATGCCTCAAATGCATTTTGTTGATCTACTTCAGTATAAACTGTTGTCACATTTGCTCCATTTACAACATTTGTAACTGACAAATTTTGAAAACGCAATTCATTTGCATTATTAGGAACATAAATCAAGTCGTTATTAGATATTCTGTCTCCATTCATGTCCCCAGCATAAGAATAAGAAAACGCACCTGCCTGTTCTCCAATATAACCTAAGTTAATTGAAGTCGCAGCACCTGATTTATTACCGTACTCAATTTTATATCCTAATATACCAACTAATCTATGTGGTGTATTGTTATTTGACAATGATACTGGTAAATCATTATTTCCATTAACAGATCTAGCTCCTGTCCATGAACCAGAGGCAATAGAACCTGCTGACAGCAAATCAGTAGCACTTGAATAAGTATAAGCAAAAGACCCCCAAAGACCTTTCTTGTAAGGATACTCTAATTTAACTGTTGAAGAATAGAAATAACCTTTGTCAGTATTTGTCAAAACAATCGCATTTGACACATTATCATTTATACGTACACCATTGTCATTACGAGCGTACACCGGTCTTGTATCTGGTCCACTAAAATTACCCACTGGAGCATCAAAATTAGCATTATAGTAATGTATAGCATTAATATTCGATTGAAAAATACCTTCAAGTGTTCCTCTAAAACCGAAAGGAAGTTTTTGATCTACAGCAAAATTTGTTTTCCAAACTTGTGGGAATTTAAATTTAGTGTCTGTTAATGCCAAATCAAAAGTAGAAGGCAATGTTGGAGTTTCAGGAATGAAATAATCATTTGGATTAGGAGTAAAACCATAACCTCCTGAAGCTAGTGACGCTCCACTCGCATCTACAAAACCTGTGAGCACTCCATTATTACCAATTGCATTAGACAAAAACACACCTGGGGCTCTACCCGTAAACACACCACTACCTCCTCGAAGAATAGTTGCGGCATCACCTTTAACGTCATAATTAAAACCAACCCTTGGTTCTAAAATTGTTTGAGCACCCGGCATTGTTCCAGTATTGAACTTTTGACCGTCCAAAAACGTCAATGCAGTAACTGCTGGATTTTCTAAGGCAGTATTTGCAAACCAAACTCTAGAAGCACGAAGACCAATAGTAAGTTTAAACCTTTCATTAAATCTTATTTCGTCTTGAGTGTATAGATCTAATTTATTTGACTTGTAAATTTGTAACGGCTCTGCGGCTCCTTCTAAAGCAGAATATCTAAATTGTGTGCGAAATGGAAGCGCCGTAGTTGAAGGAGCTCCTCCATTAGCAGAGGACTCATTTGCAGCAGCATAAAAATCAGAAAGGGAATTAAAGATGTAGACCCCGTTTGACGCAGGGAAAAATAAATTACTCGATTTGAAATGCTCAAAATTCCCTCCAAACAATAAAGTATGTTTCCCTATTGTTTTAGTCAAATTATCTGTAAAATGTAATGTTGAATAAGACAGTTTGTTTCCATTAGTAAAAGGATCTAAACCAGCTGATATAAAGGTATTTGCACCTTCTTTAATATCGATTGTAGGAAATAAACCTCCACCAATTAAAGCCCTATCCTCTATTTGCTTATCAAAACCTGCCACAAAGTTGTTATACCACGAGTTGCTTAACTTGCTATTCAATTCTAATACAATAGATCTTGTATTATCCTGAACGACGTATCCGCTATTTTGAAAAGACATTGAATTAGGATTCGTTCTTCTATCTCCATTTCCTGCCGATCTTGAATTTGAAATTAAATTATCCGCATTTGAATTATGAAAAACATATCTAGCAGTTAATTGATTATTATCATTTATGTTCCAATCTAATCGTGCAAGAAATTTTTTAGATACATTTTCAGCATCATAATTTTCCCATGGTCCAGTTACATATCCAAATTTGTCTTTCAAAAACGTAGAAAGAGTTTCCATTTGTGTGAAAGTTGGCGCCGATACTTGAGCACTTGGCTGCGGAGAACCTGTAGAAGTCCATGTTGTAGCCGGACTCGTATTTGTTACCGTTTCAAAGTTTCCAAAGAAAAATAATTTATCTTTAATAATTGGAGCCCCAATTCTTGCTCCAAGAATTTTTTCCGAAAATTTTCCCGGAACAATTTCTTGATCCCCAGCTTTTGTACCTATAAAACTCTTCTTATTACTTCTAGATGATGTGTAAACAGACCCTTCGATTTCGTTTGATCCAGATTTAGTTACTGCATTAATTCCAGAACCTAAAAAGCCTGATTGACGTACGTCAAAAGGGGCAACACTAACTTGTAATTGCTCGATTGCATCTAAAGAAATTGCTGTTGAACCTGTTCTTCCTCCCGCTTGTGAGTCAGAACCAAGACCAAAGCCGTTATTAAAGACAGAACCGTCAATTGTAAAGTTATTCAATCTAGAATCTTGTCCCCCAAATGAACCACCTGCACCTGCATTAGCGTTGTACTTAGTTACTGAGTTTATTGATCTAGACCCAGTAACCGGTATAGCTGTTAACTCTCTATTTGAAAATTGCTGCGAAGCCCCAGTTTTACCTTTATTAAAAGCGCCATTTGATTTTGTCGAAACAACAACTTCTTCTAAAGCATTAGATTCCTCAGCAAGAACTACATTAACTACGATACTACTCCCTAAAGGTGCAGTGATCTCAGTAATTTCGCTTGTTTGATACCCAACATAAATAACCTTAACCGTATAAGGTCCCCCGGGTCTTATCCCCTGTACAGCATACCCACCACTAGCACTAGTAGTTGAAAAATATATCGTTCCAGTTGGCTTGTGAACAACTTGAACAGATGCACCAGGAAGCAGTTCCCCACCACTTGATTTAACAGTCCCCGACATTGCAGAACTAGTAACCTGCGAATAGCCAAAAGCCGATAAAAAAATCATGAAAATAAAAATAATCTTTTTCATTTTTGTTTTTTTGTTAGTTTATTAATTTTTAGCAAAAGTATAACATTTTTAGCTTAAAAAGTTAAGACAACGTTAATAAAAAATCAATACAACATTCATTTTGTTAAAGCAAAATAAATATAAACAGCTTTAAACACAATAAAATAACAAATTCGAAACAAACAAATGTTAAAAAAAAACTCGAGCTTAATTAAAGCTCGAGTTTTAAAAGGAATTAATAATTGTTTCTTATTTATTTTCTAAAAAATAGTTCAACAAAAACTCCGTTGAACTATCATGATTTTCAACTTTTTTAGTGTTTATCTCTTTCAATATAGAGCTCGCGAGCTGCTTTCCTAGTTCTACTCCCCATTGATCAAAACTAAAAATATTCCAAATGACACCTTGAACGAAAATCTTGTGTTCGTATAAGGCAATAAGAGAACCTAGCGATTTTGGAGACAGTTTGTCGATAAGAATAGTATTAGTCGGTTTATTGCCATTAAACACTTTGAAAGGAAGAAGCAGTTTTGCTTTATCAGCCGAAAGCCCTTCTTTATCAAATTCTGCTTGAACTTGGCCTGCCGTTTTACCGTGCATTAAGGCTTCGGTTTGCGCAAAAAAGTTAGACATCAATTTGTCGTGATGATCCTGATCTCCATACAGAGGCTTTACAAACCCAATAAAATCAGACGGAATTAACTTAGTCCCCTGATGAATCAATTGGAAAAAAGCATGCTGCGCATTGGTTCCGGGTTCACCCCAGATAATAGTTCCAGTTTGATAATCGACCGGCTTACCATCTCTACCTACACTTTTACCATTACTTTCCATCGTCCCTTGTTGAAGATAAGGAGCTAATTTTTGTAAATATTGACTATAAGGTATTAACGCTTCACTTTCGGCACCAAAGAAATTATTGTACCATACACTTAGTAAAGCTAAAACTACGGGCATGTTCTTATCAAAATCAGTCGTTTTAAAATGCTCGTCCATTTCATTTGCACCGCCTAACAAATCGTCAAAATTATCAAATCCTATCGCTAAACTAATAGTAAGTCCAACCGCACTCCACAAAGAAAAGCGGCCACCAACCCAATCCCACATTGGAAAAACGTTTTCTGGATCTATCCCAAATTCAGTTACCTTTTGCACATTGGTAGAAACCGCAACGAAATGTTTAGCTATGTCCTCCTGATTTGCTGATTGCAAAAACCATTTTTTAATCGTTTCAGAATTAGTCAACGTTTCTTGGGTTGTGAATGTCTTAGAGACAACAACAAAAAGCGTCGTCTCTGGATCTAACTTTTTAATAATTTCATTTACGTGATCCCCATCAATATTCGAAACAAAATGAACATTAAGATGATTTGAATAGTATTGGAGCGCCTCAACCGCCATTGCAGGACCCAAATCAGAACCTCCGATTCCTATATTTACAACATCTGTAAAAGCTTTTCCGCTATACCCTTTTCTGTCCCCTGATACAATTTGATTTGTAAAGGCTTTTATCTTACTCTTTACGTCATATATTTCAGGAACTATATTGATGTCATTTACTTTGATAACAGCTGACTCCTTAGCTCTTAATGCGGTATGAAGTACCGCTCTATTTTCAGTCTGGTTAATGATATCACCTTCAAAGCAATTTGCTATCGCCTTTTCAAGGCCCATTTCATTTGCCAATTCAAGCAAAAGAATCATCGTATCTTTATTAATGATGTTTTTTGAATAATCTATTAAAAAGTCATTCCATTTCAAGTTGAATTTTTCAGTTCTTGTAGCATCGGTTTGAAACATCTTCAACATTGAAGCATCTTGCATCTCATCAAAGTGTTTTTGTAATTTTTTCCAAGATGCCGTTTCTGTAGGATTTGTGGTATTTAAGGCCATTTTTAGTTGGGTTCAAGTATTATTTTATATTTGCAAAAATACTACATTAAGTTTTAATCGATAAAGCGTTTTAATTTTTATTAAAATTTAATGAAAATTGAAAGAGAAACGGTTTTACAAAGAAAAAGAAAAGGGGTCACGATTATTTGTTTAAAATAATTGTGACCCCATAGATTAATTTCTAAAAGACTCTTTTTATACCATTTACATATCGAATTATAAATTCCCAATGCTATCTAGTTCAAATTTCAACGGCTCCATTGTCTTTAAATATCTTGCTTTATTTTTACTGTTCATTGGTTCTCCTCCTGGTAAATTTAGCTTCAATGCATCCACTTGCTTACCGTTTTTCCAAAAGCGATAACACACATGTGGTCCCGTCGCCAAACCAGTGCTGCCAACTCTTCCTATAACATCTCCTTGATTCACGCGCTGACCACGTCGTACCAAAATTTTTGACATGTGTAAGTACTGAGTAGTATAGGTGTTGTTGTGTTTTACTTTGACATAATTACCGTTTCCAGCCGTATAGCCAGTTGTAATGACGGTTCCAGCGGCCGTAGTCGTAATGGGAGTTCCTCTAGGCGCGGCATAATCAGTACCTTTATGTGCTTTCCACCTGTGTTGTACAGGATGATATCTATTCATTGTAAATCTAGACGAGATTCTACTAAACTTGATTGGCGTTTTAAGGAAAAAATTCTTCAACGTCCTTCCTTCTTCATCGTAATAGCTAATTTGTCCAGATGAAGGATCTTGGGCAAAGGAAAAGGCATAAATGATTTTTCCGTTGTATTCAAAAAACGCAGCTTCAAGATTGTCAACTCCATCGTAAATAGAATCATTTATGAATCGTTCCGTAAACGTGACACCAAAGCGGTCACCCTTTTTAACTTTAAAAAAATCAATTGACCAAGAATAAATTTTTGTGATTTTATATGCTAAAGCAGCTCCAACCCCCGCATTCCCTAAAGTTTCGGATAAAGAGCCTTTTAAAACCCCCGCAATCGTTCTGCGTCTAAGGGTGATGGGTCTTGTTTTTTTATAAGCAACAACTGTGCTGTCGCGGAAATCAAAGACATAATAATTTACAGCACTTTGTTGATATATAAAAACCTGCAATTTATTTGTTTTATCCTTCGACCTAAGAACTGTATAGGGCTTCTCTGGTCTAATTACCCTCACATTAAAGGTATCCTTTACACTTTTAACAATTTCATAAACCTTCCTATCGCCAATATTTTGTCTATTAATGATGGTCCCAAAAGTATCACCACTTTTAACTGTATCCTCAACTACATTAAAATCCGAATAATTAAATCCGAAATCCGAATTTTTCGCAATCTGCTTTACAGGCTTGACCTTAATTGCCTCTTCAGTTTTATTACTCGATTTATTACAAGATAGTACTGCTGCCAATACTATGATAATCATTAATACCTTCTTCAAACTTTGTTATTTTTCTGTATTCAATTTAATTTTCTACGCCCCAATTTGCTAATTCATCTACATTCCATAATTCCGGAAAAAAGATTCTCCTTTGGTACTTTGGGTGCATGTATTTTTTCCAATCACTCCCCCCCGTAGCTTCACCTGTACCGTATCCGCTATCGATATATTTCCTAGCGGCATTCAAATGGCCCATGACCCAGGTTATATTTACCGTATGGTCGTAATGACGCATCGCTTTTACCAATTGTGGATTATTCTGGTCTGAATCTGGAAGCTGCTTGAATTTCTGCCATATGTTTATGGTATTGTATTCCTCCATATGTCTTAAGAAACTTCCCTTATACTTTCGCTCAAATTCTTCTAGTAAGAAAGACTTCTTTCCAGTTTTATAATCTTTACCTGCAGCTTGCCAATATAAGTGCTCGAAGGCATGCTCATAAGCAGTGTTCCTATCTATTGCGTCTCTATATCGGTGATCAATAAGGTTGATTAAATCAGTAGAAGAAAATTCTATTAGGCGATATTGCGCGCTTTGAAAACCACTCGCAGGAGTTAGCGTATTTCTAAACTTCATGTATTGTTCTACTTCCATACCGTCACCCATTATATCGAAAGAAGTGGTTAACATATCAAAATACCGACTGATTCTCATTAACCTCTCCGCGAAAAAGTCAGCTTTGATGTTTTTGCAATAAGAGATCTGATTCATTTCCCACAGAATCATTTTAAACAGTAACTCATTCACCTGATGATACATGATAAAAACCATTTCATCAGGAAGTGTTGTTCTTTGAATCTGTAAATTTAAGAGTGCATCAGTCTGAATATAATCCCAGTAATTTATTGGTTTTGACCAAAGCAAACCTTCTAAATGTGTGTCTGTTTTTTGGTCTATGGAGTCGTACTTAAGCTCGATTTCCTTCAAAATAGCCTCTCTATTCCCACTAATTTTCATTGTATTTTTATTTTAAACGGATTATTCAATCCTTTAAACGCGTCTAAATCTGCTTTAATTGACCCTACTGCAAGATCCGCCTTTATTCTAATAGGTAATCTGTTTTTGTCATCTGATATCCAAACCGTTAAACTCTCCTGTTCCTTAAAAACACGTCCGGATTGTACATATGGTTTAAATACCATACAAGACACGGTGCCAAATTTAGTCGTAATATCTTCACGGCCTAAGAACTTTAACTTAAATTTTGTCGTTTCATCGTCAAAAAACATGTCGATTGCGATTGTTTCTCCTGGATTAATTTTGTCAATACTTGGATAGTTCCTTAGATAATAAAAAGAAGATAAAATATCTTGGGTGTTTTTAGGAATAACAAAGGTTTTTTCGTTTCCATGTTTATAATCTTTTACCAAAATACTATTGGCAGTTTGATTAAAAAAACCTTGCTGGTCTTTAGTATAGCCACCCTCATTAATTTTTCTTAAAAATTGGTGCGGGTTACCAGACTCCCTATCGATATAACTTTCATATAAGTCATCTACTTTAAAGAAAAATCGAGACATTCCAGTAGTATATCCTTTACCTATAACATGAAATGTTTTTTTGTTATTCACAACAGCATCTTTAACCTCTAGGGTAGCGTAGCCTGCATTTACAAAGCCATAATGAATACGAAATTTAAACCATTCGCCCGTATTGTAGGCTTCTTGCTTAGGTGCATCAAAACTTACGGTTACTATCAATAACAAGAATAGTATTATTTTTTTCATAACTTACTTTACCTATTTATCGACTGCAGGTGCAAATTTTGTTCCAAATATATTAAAACAAAAAAACTCAGTCAAATAATGACTGAGTTTTTATGCTATTAACTAACCAAAAAACTATAAATTGTGAAATTTATATCAATTTGGAAGGAAACCACCCCTTCCTTTTTGCGAGTGCAAAGGTAGTTAACAAAACTACATAATTAAACCAAAAAATAAGTTTAACACAACATTGTTAAAATAACAAGGTGTTAGTCAATTATTTTTTTACATAATGTAAAAAAAATAAGGTTTTATAGCGTTCCTCGCAATGCCTGCTCCCTCTCAATAGATTCAAACAGGGCCTTAAAATTCCCCGCGCCAAAACCTTTGGCTCCCATTCTTTGTATAATTTCAAAAAACAATGTAGGCCTATCCTGTACTGGTTTTGTGAAAATTTGTAATAAATACCCCTCCTCATCTGCATCTACCATGATAGCCAATCTTTCTAATTCGTTTAAATCTTCTTTCATCATTTTCATATGCTCCCCCAAACGTTCCGGAATCGCTTGATAATAGGTATGTGGGGGCGCCGATAAAAACTCGACTCCTCTAGCCTTTAATTGACTTATTGTTTTAATGATGTCGTCTGTTGCAATAGCAATATGTTGTATTCCAGGTCCGCCATAAAAGTCAAGATATTCCTCGATTTGAGATTTCTTCTTTCCTTCTGCAGGTTCGTTAATAGGAAATTTGATTCTTCCGTTTCCGTTAGACATTACTTTACTCATCAAGGCCGAGTACTCTGTGTTAATTTGTTTGTCATCAAAAGAAAGAAAGTTTACAAATCCCATTACGTCTTCATAGAACTTAACCCAAATATTCATTTCATTCCAACCTACATTTCCTACCATGTGGTCAATGTATTTTAATCCAGTTGGTTCAGGGTTATAGTCGGACTTCCATTCTTTATAACCAGGCAAGAAAATACCTTTATAGTTTTTACGCTCCACAAAAATATGAACCGTGTCTCCGTAGGTGTAAATTCCGGAACGCACTACTTCTCCAAATTCATCTTTCTCTATAGTAGGCTCCATAAACGAGCGAGCACCGCGTTTCATTGTTTCCTCGTAGGCACTTGTAGCGTCTTCAACCCAAAGCGCAGCAACTTTCACTCCATCCCCATGTTTTCTCAGATGTTCGTGTATGGGAGAATCCTGTGTTAATGGTGTTGTAAGTACGATACGAACCTTATCTTGTTTCAGGACATAAGAAGTCCTGTCTCTTACTCCTGTTTCTAACCCGGCGTAAGCTAACGATTGGTATCCAAAAGCAGTTTTATAATAATGTGCCGATTGTTTTGCATTACCTACGTAGAATTCTACATAGTCGGTTCCTAGTAAGGGAAGGAAATCTTGCGCTCCTTCGAATATTTTCTCTAGTCCGTATTCCACTGATTTTACTTCTTTTGACATGATCTTAATTTTTTTTACTAGAAAATCTGATTTTTAAACGCAGAAAACACGAGTACAAAGAGATTTACGCTGATTATATTAATTTAAAAAGTCTTGATGTTTACACAAAGGCCATCGCCCTGAAGGAAGCGACATCCTTTTTATTCTGAACTTTCAGAATAAAGAGATATAACGAACAGCAGGAAACAGCTCTTTCCCCTACTCAACCCAGGATTTATAGTATTTTCCGTCATCTAGTCCCATTGCAGTTTCTGTTACCATTAGAGGTCGAAATGTATCAACCATTACCGCTAACTCATGAGTTTCTTTATGACCAATGCTTCTTTCCATTGCTCCGGGTGCTGGACCATGAGGAATTCCTTTTGGATGCAGAGTGATATGCCCTTGCTCTATATTGTTGCGACTCATAAAGTCACCGTCTACATAATATAATACCTCATCACTGTCAATATTGCTATGATTGTATGGAGCTGGAATTGATTTTGGATGGTAATCATATAGCCTAGGGACAAAGGAACAAACCACAAATGTTGACGTTTCGAATGTTTGATGTACTGGTGGCGGTTGATGTACTCGCCCGGTAATGGGCTCAAAATTGTGAATACTGAATCCGTAAGGGTAATTGTAACCATCCCAGCCAACTACATCAAAAGGATGTGTAGCGTAAACTACCTCATGTATCATACCTTCTTTTTTGATTTTAATTAAAAAATCACCCTTTTCATCATGGGTTTCTAGTTCCGTTGGTAGAATAAAATCGCGTTCGCAAAATGGAGAATGCTCCAGGTGCTGTCCAGATTCATTTTTATAACGTTTAGGGGTGTAAAATGGCGCAAAAGACTCAACATAAAACAGTCTGTTTACAGATGTTTCAAAATCAATTTGATATATAATTCCTCTAGGAATGATTAGGTAGTCACCATATTCAAATGGTATGTTTCCCATCATTGTGCGTAATTTTCCTTTCCCTTTGTGAATAAAAATCATTTCATCCGCGTCGGCATTTTTATAGAAATATTCACGCAATGACTTTTGTGGCGCGGCTAGACCTATTGTACAGTCTTTATTTACCAACATAGCTTTGCGACTGTCCAAAAAATCATCTTCAGGCTTCAAGTCAAATCCTTTTAATAATAATGATTTTATGTTTTTACCAATGGTAATTTTGGGTTCAACGGAATAGGACTTTGTAATTTCTTTTACCTGAGTTGGTCTGTGAACATGGTACAAAAGTGAGGAATTTCCATGAAAACCTTCCGTTCCAAATAATTGTTCATAATAAAAACCTCCACTCGGTTTTTGAAATTGTGTGTGTCTTTTTTGGGGGAAATCCCCTAATTTATGGTATACTGGCATGATTTTTTTATTTATAAGTTTAAAAGTTTAAAGTTGAGATTACTTTATAACGATTTGCGTTAAATCAAAAAATAGTTGCTCACTCAGGATTTCTCTTGATGAGGAATTGAAGATAATCCAACAAACCGATCCATTTCTTTTTCATTATAACAAATATCGGAATTTTTATTGATATATTCTGAATTTAAAACAAAAATCCAACACTAAACACAGTATATCCCTGCTGAGTTTCAGGCGACCAAGAATGTTTTATTTCGACAGGGCCTATTGCCGTTTCAAGTCCATATCCAATTGCATAACCCGAATATTTAGGAAGTGAAACCCAATTAACAGATTCAAAAATCCTATCCCCTAAGTTAGCATAATTGGCGGAAAAATTAAGGTGATTGTTTTTATAGAACTCATAATCGAAAGTTAAAGTAGACTTTACGTAACTATTGCCCGCAATACTTAAAAAATCATAGCCATAAAAATGTTTGAAGTTATTTATAGTGTTATACCCATATCCTCCCAGAACGAAATTAAAAAAACTTACACTGTCATTCCCAAAAGAAAAACCAGCCTCCGTTTGAATTTTTATTGTAGTGTCTTTAAAAATTGTTGCAGCCACGCCAAAGTCAGCCTTTGCAATAGAAAAAGTGTTAAACTGCTTAGTATAGTTTGAAGAAAGCAAATAGGACTGCATGTCACCAGAAAAATACCAACCTTTTTTAGGGAAATATTTATCATCAAATGAATCATACTTCATATACCCAAAAAGACTTAAATAATCACTCCTGTCTATGATAGGATCCAAAGTAGCTAAGGTTTCCGACTTAATTTTTAAAAATTTATATTCAACACCTCCTCCTATCAAAAATTTCTGTACAAATAACGATTGAAAATAAACCTGATTCGTTACATCCGAAAAGTCAATATTAATCGCGTTTAAACCTAAAGACCCAAAATCTAAACTACTTATATCGCTAGTAACATTTCTATTAAATTGATTTAAAAATGATTTAAAACCAAAACTCAAATTGTATCCGTTTTCGAGGTAGTAGTCAAAATTATACCTAAAGTTGTCTCCCAAAACTATATCTAATGATGCGATATCATTTTTAAAAAATGTTCTTTTACGAGTCAAGTTTAGTAACACACCACTTTTAAACAGGCCGTCATAGTGCATTCCAAACTTCAAATAGGTCTTAATTGGATTCTCCTTCAAATAAAGGTTTAAGTCATCTCCCCCCTTATTTGCGTCGAACGAATAATTTATGACGCTAAAGTTATTTGTTGAATTAATATTATTAATCCCAACCTCCAACTGTTTATAACTAATTGTTGATCCTGGTTTGAATCTCAATTTCCCAAGAACATAGTCTTTTGTAAAGTTGTTTAATTTAGCAATATTTATGTTCTTTATGTGTAAACTGTCCGTTTGAATTCTTAATTTGGGTTTTTTGTACTGTATTAAATCATTTCGACCTAATTCTTTCATTCTCTCAAATACAGAAAAAGCAGCCTCTTCTCCTTTTTCAATAATTTCTTTTCCTTTATCAAATGATATCACTCCAAATTCTGTAATATCAGGCTTGATGTAAATATCGGTTTTAAGGACATTGCCTTTCATTTTTTCTATCGATTGCAGATTCGTAATTTGGACTAAAATTTTTGTGGCGTCATTAAGGGTAGATCTATCTCTTAAGTCATCTTGCACATCCACTCCAATAATAATATCTGCACCCAGCTTCCTAACCTCGTCAATAGGATAGTTGTTAGTAACACCGCCATCAACTAAAAGTTGCCCATCAATTTCCACTGGAGAAAATAGGGACGGAAATGCAGAGCTAGCGAGTAAAGCCTCAGCCAAATTTCCTTTGTTCAATATGACCTGTTTACCCGTTTCAATATCAGACCCTATGCATAAAAAAGGAATCGACAAATTATTGAAGTCTCTTACATGCCTTACATTCCTTGTGATCCTACTTAATAAATTAAAGTTATAAAGTCCCTTTGATAAAGCTTGTGGTATACTAATGCTGAACTTATTGAAAGGTAAAACGAGTGCATACAATTCATCGTTTCTTTTTTCATAAAAATTTTTTGAGGACCTTGGAATGAAATCATTTATCAGTTCATTAAAGTTGGTCGTCCGGAAAATAGAATCAATTTGTGCGGCATTATATCCCGTAGCATATAAACCACCTACTACGGCACCCATACTCGTTCCTCCTATATAATCAACTTTTACACCTGCGTCTTCCAGTACTTTCAAAACTCCTATATGTGCAAATCCTTTTGCTCCACCACCGCTTAAAACCAAACCTACTTTTGGCCTATCATACTCTTGTGAAAACATCGCCACATAACTGAAAAACATAAGTGTTATAAAAAAATGTTTTTTCATAAAGCTTTTTTTATTTGTGAGATTGCTATTTCTCATTATTTGGCTTAAAGTCATTCCTTTATGGTTTTGTAAAAGTCGACTATTTTTTTCGCTTTTGACATGCCAATAACATCTGAAATTTCTTTTTCTGTTGCCAACTTTATTCTTTTAACACTTTTAAAATGTTGAATTAAAGCCAGCATCGTTTTTTCGCCAATTCCAGGAATGGATTCTATAGATGAATTTAATGCCGCTTTACTTCTTTGGTCTCTATGGTGAGTTATCCCAAATCGATGCGCTTCATTTCGCAATTGTTGGATTACCTTAAGCGTTTCTGATTTTTTATCTAAATATAAAGGAATAGAATCTCCTGGATAGAACAATTCCTCAAGTCTTTTCGCAATACCAATGATGGCTATTTTCCCCCTCAAATCCAATTCGTCGATACTTTTCAGCGCCGCTGACAATTGCCCTTTCCCTCCATCGATAATTATCAGTTGTGGTAAAGGCTGGTTTTCTTCGACAAGCCTTTTGTAACGACGATAAACAACCTCAGTCATAGATGCAAAATCATCTGGGCCTTCGACTGTCTTTATATTAAAATGACGATAATCTTTCTTACTTGGCTTTCCATCCTTGAAAACCACACAGGCCGCCACAGGGTTCGTACCTTGAATATTCGAATTGTCAAAACACTCGATATGCCTTGGTTCAAATGGCAATCGCAAATCTTTCTGCATTTGTGTCATGATTCGATTAGTATGTCTGTCAGGATCTACAATTTGCAATTGTTTTAACTGCTCGATCCTGTAAAATTTAGCGTTGCGAATAGAAAGATCCAAAATCTGCTTTTTATCCCCCAACTGCGGCACGGTAACTTTTATATTTTCACCTAAGTCCACTAAAAACGGAACAAGAACTTCTCGAGATAATAATTGAAACCGTTCCCTCAATTCAATAATCGCCAGCTCTAATAACTCTTCATCCGTCTCTTCCAGTTTTTTCTTTATTTCCATGGTGTGTGAGCGAATAATCGATCCATGGGAAATTTGCAAAAAATTCACATATGCAGCGCTTTCATCGGAAACTATAGAGAACACATCGATATTGGTGATTTTTGGATTTATAATCGTGGAACGCGATTGGTAATTCTCGAGCACCTCAATTTTCTCTTTTATTTTTTGAGCTTCTTCAAAATGCATGTTTTGGGCTAACTCCGTCATCACCTTTTTAAAGTCTTTCATGCTTTCTTTAAAATTTCCTTTGAGAATTTCACGAATGGCATCGACTTGTTTTTGATAATTTTCTAAAGATTCATAGCCTTCACATGGGCCTTTGCAGTTTCCAATATGATATTCGAGACAAACTTTAAATTTTCCCGTTTCTACATTTGACTTATTCAAATCATAATTACAGCTGCGAAGCGGATACAATTCCTTTATAAGCTCTAATATGGTGTTAACAGTCTTAAAACTGGTATATGGTCCAAAATACTCAGAGCCATCCTTAACGACTCTTCTTGTGGCAAAAATGCGTGAAAAAGGCTCTTTCTTAATACACAACCAAGGGTAGCTTTTGTCATCACGCAGTAACACATTGTAACGAGGCTGTAGTGTTTTTATAAGGTTGTTTTCCAATAAAAGTGCGTCTGTCTCTGTAGGCACTACTATATGCTTAATAGTAACAATCTTCTTGACCAACACATTTGTTTTGGCCGTATCGTGAATCTTATTAAAATAGGAAGAAACTCTCTTTTTTAAATTTTTCGCCTTACCTACATATAGTATTTTCCCTTCTTTATCATAATATTGATATACACCAGGGCCGTCTGGCAAAGTCTTTATTTGGAGCTCGAGAGTTGGGTTTTGCATTTTATTGATCTTTCACAAAGACACACAGCAGCATTTAGTGATGTGTGGGGTTTTATTAAATTGAATTTGATTCCAAATTTACGAATTACAAATAATAATTTCTACATTTAGACTTTTTATTACCCATGAAAAACACACGACCCATCACTATTCTAGGAGAGGTGATCTTACCTGGTGAAAGCAAAACCATCGATATGGAAATCGCCAAATTGCACAACACGGCGAGACTTAAAATTCCGATCATTATTCAACGGTCTAAAATTGACGGTCCCACAGTTCTTTTTTCAGCTGGAATCCATGGCGACGAAATCAACGGCGTGGAGATAGTACGCCAACTGATTACAAAAAAAATCAACAAACCAAAAAAAGGAACTATAATTTGCATTCCAATAATCAATATGTTTGGTTTTATTAATATGTCACGACAATTTCCTGACGGCCGGGATTTAAATAGGGTTTTTCCTGGAAGCAAAAAAGGATCATTAGCTAGCCGGTTTGCTTACCATATCTTAACTGAAATCATGCCTCTTGTTGATTATGCAGTTGATTTTCACGCAGGAGGCGCAAGTCGCTTCAACGCACCTCAAATTCGGCTTGCCCCAAACAGTCCTGAGCTAAAAGAATTAGCTGATGTTTTTAATGCCCCTTTCACGCTGTTTTCTAAAAATATCGCTGGATCTTTCAGGAATTCGAGTCAGAAATTAAATGTGAAGATGTTACTTTTTGAAGGAGGAAAATCGCTCGACATCAACGAATCAGTCGCCGATGCAGGAGTGAATGGTGTGAAACGAGTTTTAGCACACCTTGACATGCTAGACTCGAAACAGCTTATCGAAAAACAAGGCTCTAACACGATTTACATTGAAAAATCAGGATGGATTAGAGCTAAGTGCTCTGGCTTATTGCATGATCAAAACACCATTGGCAGCTTTGTAAAAAAAGGAACTGTTCTGGCTATTATTACTGACCCTTTTGGAAAATTTGAAAGAAAAATAAAAGCCTCAAATGACGGATATATAATCAATGCAAATCTTTCTTCTATTGTTTACCAAGGTGATGCTATTTATCATATATCTAAAACTTTAGAAAAATAAAAGGGAACACGAATCGTTTAGAAATAGTCCATTTGAGTACTTTTATGCCTGATTTAAAAACCAGCATTCATGCAAAAAAAAGAATTACGCTCGAAGTATAAAACACTAAGAACCCAACTATCTGAAAATGAGTTGGAGGAAATGAGTTTGACTATTGCCAATAAATTGATGCTACTGCCTATTTGGGAGAAGACCTACTTTCATGTTTTCTTGCCTATAGTTGAACATAAAGAAGTCGATACTGAGCTCATCTTACATCTGCTTTCAGGAAAAGATAAAGAAATCGTCATTTCTAAATCTGATTTTGAAACCCGTAATATGACTCACTTTCTACTTACAGATAATACACAGATCAAGAAAAACAAATATAATATTCCCGAACCTGTTGACGGAATCGAAGTCCCTTCTAATAAAATCGAAGTAGTTTTTGTTCCGCTATTGGCCTTTGACAAAGAAGGACATCGCGTGGGTTACGGCAAAGGCTTTTATGATGTCTTTTTATCTGAGTGCAAACCTGAAACAATTAAAATCGGACTCTCTTTTTTTGAAGCGGAGGAATTGATTGCCGATATTTGTGAAACTGACGTGAAATTAGATTACTGCGTTAGTCCGAATACTATTTATGAGTTCTAATTTTAAAAACCTTAATTTTGCGTTCAATTTATTTTAAAAACCATGAAAAAAATTAAATGTCCAAGATCTATAGTGGCAATTCTAGTTCTTCTGTTTGCCGTTTCAGTATCAAACTGTAGTGTTAACTGGAGAACGAATCGAGCTACTCATAGTCACAAAGCTAAAAAACTTCCTCCTGGACAAGCTAAAAAACTGCACGGAGACAAAAGCGCAAAACGATATGCTCCAGGACATAACAAATAAAAAAAAGACCAATTCAAATCTGAATTGGTCTTTTTTTTATCCTAATTTAATATCTAACTCTTATGAAAAGCTTTTTTGTTGAAAAAAATCAATATTCCTACGCCTGTCGATATGGCCATATCGGCAACATTAAAAATAGCATTAAAAAAGGTAAAATCGTTTCCGCCCCAAATCGGCAACCAACTTGGTAAAGTACCACGCCAAAAAGGAAAGTAAAACATGTCGACCACCTTACCGTGAAAATATTTGCCGTAAGGCTGGTCAGAAAATAATGTAGCTAATTGCGAATTACTATCGTCGAATATAACGCCATAAAATACAGAATCAATGATGTTTCCAAAGGCTCCTGCCAGAATTAATGCTATTGCTACAATCAAGTAATTAGAACTGTGTTTTCTTTCTACAGAATCCCACAACCAGTAACCAATCCCACCAACTGCGATCAATCTAAAAACAGTCAAAAACAATTTTCCATAAGTCCCTGGGATTTCGGTACCCCAAGCCATTCCTTCATTCTCTATAAAAAGAATTTTAAACCATCTGAAAACCTCAACTTCTTCTCCTAATATAAAATTAGTTTTTACAAATATTTTCGAAACTTGATCAACGATTAATATGATGAATATAAGTAGATACGCTTTTCGTAATGACATTTTTAAAATTTTAAGTGGCGTAAAAGTAATAATTTTATCAAAAAAAACGCTCCTAATGGAGCGTTAAATATTTATATAACGGGGCAAGCTTATCGTTGTAGATTTTTGGCCTCTATACTCATTGTAGCATGAGGAACGATTTTTAATCTTTCTTTGCTAATTAGTTTGCCTGTCATTCGGCATACACCGTAAGTTTTATTCTCTACACGGAATAATGCATTCTTCAAATCACGGATAAATTTTTCCTGACGGATTGCCAACTGAGAGTTCGCTTCCTTAGACATACTTTCACTTCCCTCCTCAAATGCTTTAAATGTTGGGGATGTATCATCAGTTCCATTATTTCCATCGTTCATATAGGCGCTCTTTATCAGTTCTAAGTCTGCTTGCGCTCTATTTATTTTATTTAAAATTATTTGTTTGAACTCAGCCAAATCGGCGTCAGAGTATCTTGTTGGTGCATCTACCATATCCTGATTATTTAGTAATTTTTATTTTTGTTTTTATCTCGTCAAATTCAATTTCTGTACTATTTTCTAAATTTTCTTCAAAAACCAATTCCTCTGTAAGCGTTTCTGATTTAATATATTCTTCATTTGATTTTACTGCCTCCTCTAAAGTATCATTTTTTTGCAAATGAACCTTTATTTTATCTGTAACTTCAAATCCAGACTCTTTCCTTATATTTTGAATTCTGTTAACTAATTCTCTTGCTATACCCTCTTTTTTCAATTCTGGAGAAATAACTATATCAAGGGCTACCGTTATTCCGTTTGAATTAGCGACCAACCATCCTTCGATATCTTGGGATGAAATCTCTACGTCTTCCATAGATAAAGTTATACTTTTTCCTCCAATAATTACATCTATAACTCCATTACTCTCCAATTGAGCTATTTTTTCGGGAGAAAAATATTTTATCTCTCTGGAAATCAAACCCATATCTTTACCGAAACGAGGTCCCAGAGTTTTAAAATTGGGTTTTATTTGCTTCACCAAAACTCCAGAAGCATCGTCTAAAAGTAAGATTTCTTTAACATTTACCTCAGCTTTTATCAGATCAGAAACTGCCTCAATTTCAAGCTTCTGATTCTCGTCAAGAACCGGTATCATTACCTTTTGCAATGGTTGACGCACCTTAATCATTTCCTTTTTTCGGAGTGATAATACTAATGAAGAAATAGTCTGCGCTTTCTGCATTTTACTCTCTAACATTTTATTAACATAGTTTTCAACCGAAACCGGAAACTTAGCCAAATGTACACTCTCATATTTCTCTGATCGTGTTGTTAAAGTTAAATCTCTGTAAAGCTTATCCATAAAGAAGGGAGCGATCGGGGCACCCAGCTTACTTACGGTCAATAAGCAGGTATATAAGGTCTGATAGGCCGCAATTTTGTCTTGTGCATATTCGCCTTTCCAGAAGCGTCTTCTGCACAAACGAACATACCAGTTGCTCAAATTCTCCTGAACGAATTCAGATATCGCACGAGCAGCTTTTGTTGGCTCATAATCGGTATAGAAACCATCGACGTCTTTTATCAAAGTATTTAGTTCAGAAATAATCCATTGATCAATTTCGGGTCTTTCATTAATTGGGATTTCGGCTTCATCGTATTTGAATCCATCGATATTAGCATATAAACTAAAGAAAGAGTAGGTATTGTACAAGGTTCCGAAGAATTTTCTACGCACTTCTGCAATCCCTTCAAGGTCAAATTTTAAATTGTCCCAAGGATTGGCATTCGATATCATATACCATCTTGTGGCGTCCGGACCATATTCCCCTAATGTGTCAAAAGGATCTGCTGCATTTCCTAAACGTTTGGACATTTTTTGTCCGTTTTTATCCAAAACTAAACCGTTTGAAACTACATTTTTATAAGCTACTTTATCAAAAACCAATGTGGCTATAGCGTGCAGGGTATAAAACCACCCACGTGTTTGATCCACTCCTTCTGCAATAAAATCAGCTGGAAAATCTTTATTCTCGTCTATTTTCTCTTTGTTTTCAAAAGGATAATGCCATTGCGCGTAAGGCATTGAGCCTGAATCAAACCAAACGTCGATCAAATCCGCCTCCCTTTTCATTGGTTTCCCCGAAGCGGAAACTAAAGTAATCGCATCGACTACATTTTTATGCAAATCAACTAAATCATAGTTTTCTTCTGCCATATTCCCAATTTCAAAACCTTTAAAAGGGTTTTCCTTTTGGAATCCAGCTGCAACCGATTTTTCGATTTCATTGTATAATTCTTCTATCGAACCTATCAGGATTTCTTCGGTTCCTTCTTCATTTCTCCAAATCGGTAACGGGATTCCCCAATACCTTGAACGGGATAAATTCCAGTCGTTGGCATTCTTTATCCAGTTTCCAAAACGCCCTTCTCCTGTTGATTTTGGTTTCCAGTTGATGGTTTCGTTAAGTTCGAACATTCGGTCTCTAACTTCCGTAATTTTTATGAACCAAGAATCAAGAGGGTAGTACAAAATAGGCTTATCTGTTCTCCAACAATGCGGATAACTATGCACATATTTCTCTACTTTAAAAGCTTTATTTTCTTCTTTTAATCGAATGGCAATTTCAACATCTACAGATCGTTCAGGTGCTTCGCCGTCGTTATAATATTCGTTCTTCACGTATTTACCGGCATACTCTCCCACATGTGAAGTAAACCTTCCTTGCAAGTCCACTAACGGAACTGGAAAATCATTTTCGTCCAAAACTAACATTGGCGGAACCTCTGGAGTAGCTTCTTTAGCTACTTTTGCATCGTCTGCACCAAAAGTAGGTGAAGTATGCACGATTCCTGTTCCATCTTCAATGGTCACAAAATCCCCAGGAATTACTCTAAAAGCATTTTCTGCATTTTGATATGGAAGAACCAAAGGCATTAGTTGTTCATAACGAATCCCAACTAAATCTTTCCCTTTGCATTCAGCAATAACTTGATATGGAATTTTTTTATCTCCTTCTTTAAAATTTTCAAAATCGGCAACCTCTTTACTTTCGAAAAAACCTTTCCCGAATTGTTTTCCAACTAAATTTTTAGCCAAAACCACATTTGTAGGAAGAAAAGTATATTGATTGAATGTTCTCACTACAACATAATCAATTTTTGGCCCCACGGTCAAAGCAGTGTTTGAAGGTAACGTCCAAGGAGTCGTTGTCCAAGCCAAGAGAAGAATATCTCCAAATCCTTGAAACGCAACTGGAAGTGTCTCGCTTATTGCTTTGAACTGTGCAACAACCGTAGTGTCAGTTACATCGCGGTAACTACCCGGCTGATTCACTTCATGAGAACTCAATCCGGTCCCTGCTTTTGGTGAATAAGGCTGGATGGTATAGCCTTTATACATCAGGTCCTTGTTGTAGATTTGCTTCAGCAACCACCAAACGGTTTCCATATATTTAGGCTTGTAAGTCACATACGGATCTTCCATATCAACCCAGTACCCCATTTTTTCGGTCAGATCATTCCAAACATCCGTATAACGCATCACGGTTTTTTTACACGCTTCGTTATAGTCCTCTACAGATATTTTTTTTCCTATATCTTCTTTTGTAATTCCTAATGCTGCCTCTGTTCCTAGTTCTACAGGTAAACCGTGGGTATCCCAACCGGCTTTACGCTTTACTTGGAATCCTTTTTGTGTTTTATATCTGCAAAAAATATCTTTAATGGCACGTGCCATCACATGGTGAATTCCCGGTAAGCCATTTGCCGAAGGCGGCCCCTCAAAAAACACGTACGGTGGATTCCCTTCACGAGTAGTTATGCTTTTTTCAAATATGTTCTCTTTCTTCCAAAAATCAAGTACTTCTGACGCTACTGTTGGTAAGTCAAGTCCTTTGTATTCAGTAAATTTTGTGCTCATTTTATCCTTTTCTTTAATCGAAGTGCGAAAGTAAGGAATTTTCAATAATTAAACGAAAATTTCACGAATTGACACCCTTTTTGTTTATAAAAACTCTTTAATCACTAGAATTTCTTATGGAAACCATTCTATCAACTACTGTTTTTTATCCTCCTCGTCTAACTCGAAAAAATCATTAACTGATTTCCCGAATAACATTGATAATTTTAAGGCTAATAAAGTAGATGGCACAAACCGATTTTTCTCAATTGAATTAATCGTTTGACGAGAAACGCCGATTTTATCTGCTAACTGCTCTTGTGTAAGGTCTAAAATGGCACGTTCAATTTTTAGTTTATTCTTCATTGTACGCTTTTTTTAACGACCTAAAAGTAAGAATCTGCACCGTCAGCATAAGTGCTAAAACAGCAATATCGGTACTTCCATCCATTTTAGACGCAGATGACTTAACAAAAATAATGGCATAGTTAACAAATCCTATTATTAAATAAAAAACGACTGTTCCTATAACAGCATAATTATACGATTGCATTCGGATTTTTGCAACTAACTCATCTTCTATTTTTTCTTTAGAAATTGAAATTATAAGCAACCCTAAAACCATTCCTGTTTGAGCTATTCTCTCAAATAACTCTTGCCATCTTACCTCTGTAAAATAAATTTTAATAGAGCTAACAATTGCTAAAATCGAAACAATAAATAACACCAACCCAACAATTTTAAATTTATTAGGAAGTTGGTAACCCGTAATTTTATTGATTTTTTCGATATCTCCTTCTTGTTTTACTTTTACTTCCATAAACTTTATTAGTTAAAGTTTGTTTTCCTTAAAGGACAACAAACTTGATTAAAAGACAAATATACTTTACTTTTTAATACAAAAAATAATTTACTGTAAAATTTTCAACTCTAAGAAAAAACTTCCTTTAAAACGTCAAGAGATTTTGGTTTTTTGAAGCCGTCAAGATGAAAACTGTAGTAATCAATCAGTATTTTTAGAACAATTTGTCTTTCAATGACATGAAAAGTTTTTTGGTCATTGTCAAATTTTAAGTTGATGAGTTTCCTGAATAAATTCGTTTCGTGCTCCGTTAAGGAGCTTATGGCATGAAACGGGGTGAAGACACCTTCTGTCATTTCGAAAAAAGGCATATCCATATCAGAAGTGTCAGGGTAAAAACCCAAATATTTTGTGGCTCCCAACATTAGAATCAAATGAAAATTGGCTATTTCATCATGATGATCCAGCCAAAGCAAAGCTGTCTCCAGAAAGCTAAAAAGTGATTCGTTTTTTTCTTCTTCATGAATAGAATGGTATAAAATCTCGGAAATGAAAATAACAATAGTACTTTTGTAAATATCCGAATGTATCGTCTGGAATGGAGTACTTAACTTAATTTCTTTGAAGTTTTCCAAAGTTCCTTTATTCTTATGTACCGCCTCGATTTCAAGAAGTGACAGGGGTTGGAAATAAGCGATTTTTTGATTGGACTTTCTACCCGAAAAAGCATCTCTAACAAAATAAGATTTCAAACCATGTGATTGCGTAAAGCATTTTACAATCAAGCTTTTCTCTTGGAATTTTATAGATGAAATAACGATGGCTTTGGTTTTGACTTGCATTATTTTAATTTAAAGATTGAAAAATTTAAGATTGAAAAATTAATTCATTCTTTAAATTACCTTACGATCATCACTTTTTTTACTTTGGTTTCCAGCCCGTCTTGTGCAGAAATAAAAATCATATAGACTCCAGAAGCTACTTTGTATTTCCCAAAAGCATAGGTATCCCATTCTAATGTGCCTCCTTCGGAAGTGGCCTCGTAAACCAAATTACCTTCAATGTCAGTGATTTTTACGTTGGCCCTATCTATCAAACCTGCAATTTTTACGGTGCCTTCATATTCTGGCCGAACCGGATTTGGATATACATAAGCTTTACTTAGATCCTCACTCGCTTCTGTAGCGATTCCTCTAAAAGAAACTAATCCTTTGTCTGTGGCAATAAAAACCTCTCCAGTCGAACTATTTATATCAATATCGTTGATAAAATTACTAGGTAAAGGGGAATTTTTTATCGTAAAATGATACATTGTTTGCTGACCGTTAGGAGAAACCAGAAACAAACCAGAATCTGCTGTACCAATCCACTTATTATTGGCTCCATCAACAACAATGTCAGTAATAAATTGCTCGTATAATAATTCTTGAGCAAGGTTGTCTTCTAATATAATAATCGAATTCGTTGTCAACTGATTTTCGGTTTGAAAATTACTCACATTAAATAACACACGCAGCCCTTTTGTTGTACCAATCCATAGTTGGTTTCTGTTATCTATAGCAACTGCTCTTACGTCTGAAGTAGGCAAGTTTCCTGTATCAGGTCCAAATGTAATTTTCTTGAACGACTTATTACTTTCATTAAAACCAACAACACCATCTCGATTTGTAGCCATCCATTTTGTTCCGTTTTTATCAATCGCCATCCTACCGAAACTATTGTCTTGACTTGCATCTAATACGTTGTCCATCGAATAACTTTGCCACTGTTCATTAGTTCCCAATACCTTTAATCCGTTCTTTACCCTGCTATTTGTGACCCAAAGATTTCCAGACTTATCAAATGCAGCTCCATTTATCCTCACATCAAAATAACCCGGACCAGCGAAGGTTAAAGTTTCCAAGCCACTATTAGTGTGATCATACAAAAATGTAGGTTCGTCGTTTTCTATCTTTAACAACCCAGAAAAGAACGAGCTGGCGTACACGGTGTTTTCTTTATTTGGATTAACAATTATCCTACTTATTGATTTTGCCCCAAGAACTGATTCATAAGGAATATTTAACCAACCTGTTGAAGTAAACTTACTGATGCCATAATTATCTAATGGATAAGGATTATATTCAACTGAATAATCTCCATAAACTGCCCAAACTGCACTAAACGTCGCCTGAAGCGCAAAAATATTATTTCTCGAAGGTCCTGATGGAGTTGTGTTTTCAAAATCCGAAACAGCAACAGCTGTAGTCCTAAATAAGCCATCTTCTTTTGTCCCAATGTATATTACGTCCCCTACAGTTGCGGCACAGCTAAATGCGGGGTTACTTTCTGGGATTTGATTGCTATTTATTTGACGTACCAACTGCATTTGTTTATCGTAGACATAAACTGTACTTGAGCTTGTAATAATCAAGTAAGTGTCATTTGCCCTCATATCGAAAGTCGGTTGACCGAGAGCTAAAAAACTGGTAAAGGAATTTGTATTTGTATTGTATCTATGTATATTTCCTGAACTATTAATCGCCACCAACTCCATGTCAAAAGTTTCTATACTGGACCAAGTCCCAGCTGCAATTTGTTCCCATTGATTAAAGTCATTTAAATTTTGGCTAGACACAGCTGCTCGCAGAATACCATCATTTGTGGCTGCATACATAAATCCGTTATAAACTGCCGTTTGTCTAATACTGATTTCAGCTCCATTATTTCCTATGAAATAAGTATCTCCAAAAAGCATCGTGCTTAAATTGAATTGGACTATTCCAAAATCACAAGAAACATAAACAATGCCCTCATATTCCATGAAATGATTTATTTTTTTCACGTTAGAAGGGAGTTGTTTATTGATAATATCAATCACATTTAACATACTCCCGTCAGCCTCGTTGATAACAATAATCAATCCGTTTTCGTAACCAACAAGTGATTTGTTAAACTTAGAGCTATAATAAAGTGAACTAATGGTTTGACCTGAAAGCCCATCTATAGTATTGGTTGTCTTTATTTGGTTGCTAATTGAATTTATAGAAAATAAGGCGTTTTCTGACGCCGCAAAAATTCCAGCTGCCGATACTGACACATCCTTAATTTCATTGTATGAAAAATAGCCTTGCCAAGACAAATTAGTTTGAGCAAAACTCATTTGAATCATCAATAGAAGCAGCAAACTTAAAAATACTTTTTTCATTACAGGTATGGCTATTGGTTTACAAATATAACACAAACAAAAGCATCCGGTTTTCGTTCTATCCAAAAAAAAAGCCTTCTGTCCGAAACTTCGGCAGAAGGCTTTTTAAGTATTTAAAAAAGATTTATACCACCCCTTGGGCTAGCATAGCATCAGCCACTTTTACGAAACCAGCAATATTTGCCCCTTTCACGTAGTCAACATATCCATTTGAATCAGAACCGTACTTCACACATGAAGAGTGAATATTAAGCATGATTTCCTTTAATTTTTGGTCTACCTCTGCAGAAGTCCAGCTCAATCGCAATGAGTTTTGAGACATTTCTAATCCTGAAGTTGCAACACCACCTGCATTTGATGCTTTTCCTGGAGCAAACAATAATTTTGCTTTCTGGAACACAATAACTGCGTCTGGCATAGTTGGCATATTAGCTCCTTCAGCCACACAAATACATCCGTGTGCCACTAAAGCTTTTGCTTCCTCTTCGTTCAATTCGTTTTGAGTTGCACAAGGCAATGCAATATCACATTTTACTTCCCATGGGCGTTTTCCAGCGATATATTTAGCGTTTGGATATTTCTCAACATACTCGCTAATTCTTCCTCTTAATTCATTTTTAAGCTCCATTACAAAAGCTAACTTTTCAGCATCAATCCCTTCAGCATCGTATATATACCCCGCAGAATCTGACATAGTAACTACTTTACCTCCTAATTGAGTTGCTTTTTCAGTAGAATATTGAGCAACGTTCCCAGATCCAGAAACAACAACTGTTTTACCCGCAAAACTATCCCCTTTTGTTTCTAACATACTTTGAGCGAAGTATACGTTTCCGTAGCCTGTAGCTTCTGGTCTTATTAATGAACCCCCAAAAGAAAGTCCCTTACCCGTTAAAATTCCTGTAAATTCATTTCTCAGTCTTTTATATTGACCAAACATAAATCCTACTTCTCTTCCTCCTACACCAATATCTCCTGCTGGAACATCTGTGTTCGCTCCGATATGTCTGGATAATTCTGTCATGAAACTTTGACAAAAACGCATTACTTCATTATCTGATTTCCCTTTTGGATCAAAATCAGCTCCACCTTTTCCACCACCCATTGGCAATGTAGTTAAGCTGTTTTTAAATGTTTGTTCGAAAGCCAAAAACTTTAAGATACTCAAATTCACAGACGGGTGAAAACGAAGACCTCCTTTGTATGGTCCTATAGCCGAATTCATTTGGATACGAAATCCTCTATTTACCTGAGTTGCCCCTTTATCATCAATCCAAGCTACACGAAAAATAATGATTCGATCCGATTCGACCATTCTTTCCAAAAGCATTTTGTTTTGGTATTTTTTATTTTTTTCGATAAAAGGAATCACTGTTTCAGCAACTTCTAAAACTGCCTGCAAGAATTCCGGTTCGTTTGGGTTTTTTTTAGCAACCTCTTCTATAAAAGTAGTAATACTTTGTGACATGATTATTAGATTATTAACGTTTATGAAAACGTTTTCGTTAGTGGACACAAATATACATTTTATAAAAATCTTTCTAATTAATATTTAATTATATATTGCCGAATTATCTTTTTATTAATCATTCTTTAAAATTTTCGCTTTTGAAGTTGCCAATTACATAAAAACCTTGTCTTTTTCATAAGTAAATTACTGTTTGTTAACTTATTTTCGATTTTAATTTTAACGGGGCAATGATGTTTTTCATATATTTGTCCGTACTCGAAATTTTAACAGGAAATGCACAGATACTTCTCTCTTATTTTATTTGTTTTATTCGCATTTTCAAACAATTCAAATGCTCAATTCGGCTTCTCTCATGAGGTGGGAGTTATTGCTGGCCCTGTAGCTTTTCAATCAGACTACGGTGAGCGTTACAATTTAAACACTAATGCAGGAAATACGGGATTGGGAATAGGAATAATCCACTATATAAACTTCTCCTACGAAGCAGAATGTAACTGTTATACCCCCGAAACCTATTTTAATGATCATTTTAAATTAAGAAGCGAATTATCCTATAATAAAACTGATTTAGAGCACCTTGGAGAATGGGTCGCTCCAGAAAGAACGTCATTAGGTGCTGATCAGTTGAGGGCCATGAAAGGAAGCACAGCGGTAACCAATATAGGAATGCAACTAGAGTACTTTCCTTTTAGCATCCGTGATTTCACATCCAGAATAGGTAGTTTAGGTCCATTCGTTAGTCTGGGAGCTCAATTCAGTTATTATGACGCCAAGGCTTATTCTACATTAGGCCCATTGGGCACCCCCTTAACGACATTCCCAAAATATTTGGTCCCTACTGACAACCGTCCTTATGGGTTTTCGACAGAAGGAGGCTCCGTTTGGTCAGTTGTTTCAAGCGTGGGAACACGATATAAATTAACGCCTTTGCGCGACTTAATGATAGATTTACGTTTCCAATATTTTTTTTCCAACTGGGTGGATGGCTTAAATCCCAACCCTGCGATTTACAAGGAGAATAAAGCAAACGACTGGTTAGTGTGGCTTAATGTAGGTTACATTTATTATCTGCAATAGGTAATTATCGACAATAGAAAAAAACCAATCCCAAACTTAAATTGATTTTTTTATTGGTTACAACCTATCCCAAAACAGAGAAGAATACTTTATTCCAATGCTTTTCTCAAATCTTCTATCAGATCCTCTATATCTTCTATCCCAACACTTAGGCGCACTAAATCATCTGTAATTCCAACTTCTTTTCGTTTGTCCTCCGGTATAGAAGCATGCGTCATCAAAGCTGGGTGATTTGCTAAAGACTCAACACCTCCTAAAGATTCTGCCAAAGTAAACAAGCGAACTTTTTCTAAGAAATCAACAGAATCCTCTTTTTTACCCGATACAAAATTAAAAGAAACCATTCCGCCAAAACCACTCATTTGCTTTTTAGCAATTTCATGAAAAGGATGGCTCACTAATCCGGGATAAAAAACTGTTTTGACTTTTGGGTGATTGCTTAAAAATTCAACCACTTTCTCCCCGTTCTCACAATGCCTTTGCATTCGTAAGTGCAATGTTTTTATTCCTCTTAGAACAAGAAAACAATCCATTGGTCCAAGTGTCGCTCCCGTGGCAAATTGTTGAAAAAGCAATTGCTCTCCCAGTTCAGCCGTTTTAGCAATTAAAGCTCCAGCCACAACATCAGAATGTCCTGAAAGGTATTTTGTAGCTGAATGCATCACTACATCTGCCCCTAAGTCTAATGGATTCTGCAAGTAGGGTGTTGCAAAAGTATTATCCACCGCTAACAGAATATTGTTTGCCTTAGTGATTTTTGCTACAGCTGCAATATCTGCCAATTTCATCAACGGGTTGGTTGGTGTTTCTAACCAAACCATTTTAGTGTTTTCGTTAATTAATGACCGAACATTATCCAAGTTATTCATATCTACAAAATGAAACTTGATCCCCGAATCTTTATATATTCTAGTAAACATACGATAGGTCCCGCCGTACAAATCATCCATAGCAATAATTTCGTCACCTGCTTTAAAAGAACGCAATAAACAATCTGTTGCCGCTAAGCCAGATGAAAAAGCCAAACCTTTTGCACCATTTTCGATACTTGCCAGAGCAGCTTCTAGTGCCGTTCTGGTTGGATTTGCCGACCTACTATAAACATAATCACCAATAGGTTTCCCAGGACTAGTTTGCGCAAAAGTGGAGGTTTGAAAAACTGCTGGCATAACCGCCCCCGTAGTAGGGTCATGATGTTGCCCGCCATGTATCGTTTTAGTATTGAATTTCATATCTTTAATTTTGAGTTTTTAATAGTTTAACAAACTTAGCTTTAAATTTATTCTCAGCAAGAAACAACAACATACCTTTGTACTTAATCAACACTTTTTAAGATGAAAAACATTGTACTGTATTCAATATTACTCTTTACTGTAGCAAGCTGTTCAAAAGAGCTGACTTTTGAAAACCAGTCCTTCGAAAAAAAAACCAGTTTACCATGTACCGAAAACTGCCCCCATATAACCGTTACTATTCCAATTGCGAAAAACCTCCCAATCGTAGCTGATAGCATCAATAAAAAAGTGTTTTCAGTTTTGAAGGAGATTATTTATTTTGGCAAAAAACCATATACCTCGACCGATTATAATGGTCTTATAAATTCATTTATTGGTTCCTATGAGCAGCTTCGGAAAGAATTTCCAGAAGATACTTTTGGTTGGGAAGCAGAAATTGAAGGAACCATTAAATACCAATCTGAAAGCATCCTAAATCTGCAAATTAAGCATTACACTTACACGGGTGGCGCACATGGTTATCAAGGCCTGCGTTCTTTGCTTTTTGATCCTGAGACCGGAAAATCAATCCAAAACAATCAATTATTTAAGGACCAGAATGCTTTTAAGTCTTTCGCAGAAAAAAAATTCAGAAGCAAATATAAAATCCCAGAAAACAAGTCCATAAACGCTACAGGATTTCTATTTGAAGATAATGCGTTTCAATTACCTCTCAACATCTTTTACACAGAAAAAGGGCTACTTTTATATTACAACCCTTATGAAGCGGCGTCCTATGTTGATGGACCTAAAGAATTACTATTGCCTTATAAAGAGGTAAATGATTATTTACTGATTAAGTAATTTAAAACTAAATAAATTTTCTCAAACTCAAAATAGCTCCAATATGGATGCCTTCATGAAAATTATTAAAGAGCATAGCGTCTTTGACACTTTTCAAAACAAATCCTGTCGAAGTTGGGTATTCTTGAAAGTTAACAAAAATATTATTATTCATATCAATCTCCGTTTGATCGATCGTTTCCATAAGTAAATTATGGATTTCATCTACTTCAGCTTGTGTTGCATCTTGTTCCGGTTTTGTTCCTTTTTTATATTTCTCTACAAGCGTATCTGAAATTTTCATTGGAACCCCAGACAATTTATATACCAGCATTTGTTGTACCACAATTATATGAGCAATATTCCAAATCAAATTATTGTTATGTCCTTCAGGAATGGTGTTAAGTTGCCCTAAACTATAGCCTTTTAAAAATTGAGATAACATTTTTCTGCTGGTTCTGGTAACGTCTAAAGAGGTGTTCATTTTTAATTTTTTGATAAAAATAATCATTTTCAGTTTCAAATGATTTTTCTTTGCACCAATAAATTGAAATTATTATGAACAAAATATATTACATCGCTTCTTGTGACACTTGCCGAAAAATCATAAAATCATTACCAAAAGGGAATAATCTGGTTTTTCGTGATATCAAGCAAACCGCTTTGACGGAAGAGGAATTAGATGAAATGTACCAGCTTTCTGGTAGTTACGAAGCGCTGTTCAGTAAAAAAGCACAATTGTACAAATCGATGGATTTAAAGAACAAGTCTTTGACCGAAGCCGATTACAAAAAATACATATTAGAACATTATACTTTTTTGAGCCGTCCCGTTTTCGTCATCGATAATAACGTTTATGTAGGCGGCACACAACAAAACATGCTTCAAGTTATGAAAGCATTGGGAAATGTCTAAAAGGAATGTTGCTCTTTTTGGCGCTACTATTGTTTCTGTAATTTACGGCGTCACTTTTACTATTGCTAAAGACGTAATGCCAGAGTATATAGATGCTTATGGCTTTATATTATTGCGAGTAAGCGGAACCATGTTATTGTTTTGGCTTTCTTGGTTTTTTATGCCAAAAGAAAAAATTGCACTAAAAGATTTTCCGCGAATAATCGCCGCTGCTTTTTTTGGAGTGGCTTTTAACATGCTTACTTTTTTTAAAGGATTAAGCTTAACTTCTCCCATCTCGGCGTCTGTGATCATGGTCACCACACCCATGATTGTACTAGTACTTTCAGCAATTATTATGAAAGAACGCATGCAAAAACGTATGGTTATTGGTATAATTTTAGGGTTAGTAGGGACTGCCTTTCTGATTCTTTACGGCAGATCTATTGGCACTGCCTCTAATGCTAGTTTGGGTAATATTTTAGTTTTTGTTAATGCCGTTTCCTATGGTTTCTATCTGATAACCGTCAAGAAACTAATGGACAAATACAATGCATTTACCTTTGTTAAATGGATCTATCTATTTGGTTTCCTTATGGTTTTACCATTTGGCTGGAGCCAATTTGAAGCGGTAAATTGGGCGATAGTCCCAATGCATATTTATTGGAAAATAGGATTCGTGGTAGTCATTTCGACCTTCATTACCTATCTATTAAATCTGATCACCATGAAAGAACTAAAACCAACAACAGTTGCCGTTTTTATTTATCTTCAGCCATTTTTCGCCACCGTTTTTGCAATCGGATTAGGAAAAGACGACTTAAGTGTGGTAAAAATCATTTCGGCAATTTTGATCTTTGTGGGTGTTTATATGGTTACGCAGAAAAAGTAAAAACAGTGTTCATTTTTTTTAGTACTCAGTTCTATTTTACCTTTTAATTTTCAGTTTACTGTTTTTTACCTCTATTTTAAGAATGAAAAATAAAAATCAGATTACTAAAAGATTTTTTTCAAACCAAATCACTGTACACTAAAAACGGAACACCGAACACTTTTTCTTATCTTTGAACTCTTTTAGAAAATTATATGATACAATCAATGACCGGTTTTGGTAAAGCCTCTTTGCAATTACCAACCAAAAAAATAACAATAGAAGTAAAATCCCTTAACAGTAAAGGACTGGATTTGAACGTAAGAATGCCTTCTCTTTACCGTGAAATGGAATTGGGCTTACGCAACCAGATAGCACTGAAACTTGAAAGAGGAAAAGTAGACTTCTCCATTTTTATCGAAAGCACAGCAGAACAAACTTCAACTAAAGTGAATGCTCCAATCATTAAAGGATACATCAAGCAATTGAAAGAAATCTACGCTGAGGCAGATGAGACTGAATTAATGAAAATGGCGGTAAGAATGCCAGACGCATTAAAAGTGGAACGTGACGAAATTGACGAAAATGACTGGGTCCAAATACAAACAGTTGTCGAAGAAGCCGTTCAGAACATCTTAGCTTTTAGAAAAGACGAGGGAATGTCTCTAGAAAAAGAATTTCAATTGCGCATTGGAAATATCCGTCAATATATGACTGAAGCACTGGCTTTAGACCCAGAACGTGTGCAAGCTATTAAAGACCGTTTACAAACTGCAATTGCAGAACTTAAAGTAAATGTGGATGAAAATCGTTTTGAACAAGAATTAATCTATTACCTGGAAAAACTTGACATTACTGAGGAAAAAGTACGTCTAACCAATCATTTAGATTATTTTTTAGATACTATAAACGGAACAGAAGCCAACGGCAGAAAACTAGGTTTTATTACCCAAGAAATGGGACGTGAAATCAATACTATGGGTTCTAAATCAAATCATGCACAAATGCAAAAGTTAGTCGTTCAAATGAAAGACGAATTGGAAAAAATTAAAGAACAAGTTTTGAATGTATTGTAGCTTTAACTACTAAAAAACATACTGAAATAAATTCAGCGTAAAATGAAAAAAGGAAAGTTAATCGTTTTTTCAGCACCATCTGGTTCTGGGAAAACGACCATCGTTAGGCATTTATTAAGCAAACCGGATTTGAATTTGGAATTTTCTATTTCAGCTGCTACCCGCGAATGTAGGGGGGAAGAAGTCAACGGAAAAGATTACTACTTCATGTCTTTGGAAGAATTTAAAACCCATATCAAAAACGAAGATTTTGTGGAATGGGAAGAAGTCTATCGCGATAATTTCTACGGTACCCTAAAAAGTGAAGTGGAGCGGATCTGGGCAAAAGGCAAAAACGTTATTTTTGATATTGACGTAGCCGGTGGATTACGAATAAAACACAAGTTTCCTGAAGAAACATTAGCCGTTTTTGTTAAACCTCCCAGTATTGACGAGTTGAAGATTCGCTTGAAAAAAAGATCCACAGAAAGTGAGGATAAGATCAATATGCGTATCGCTAAAGCTTCGGTAGAATTAGCTACTGCTCCCCAGTTTGATGTCGTTATCAAAAACTACGACTTAGATATCGCTTTGAAAGAAGCCCATGAATTGGTGAAAGATTTTGTAAATAAATAGAAATTAAAAGATTGAAGATTTGAAAGATTTAACAACAGATGATATTCTTTCAATCCTTAAATTTTAAAATCTTTAAATTAAATCTATGAAAATAGGACTTTATTTTGGTACGTTCAACCCCATGCATGTTGGTCACCTAATTATCGCCAATCATATGGCGGAAAATGCGGACTTAGAACAAGTATGGTTAGTCGTGACACCACACAATCCCCACAAAAAGAAAGAAACCTTACTCGACGATTATCATCGCCTCCAAATGGCACACCTAGCTACCGAGGACTACCCAAAACTCAAGCCTTCTGATATTGAATTCAAATTATCGCAACCTAATTTTACGGTAAATACCTTGGTTCATCTTGAAGAAAAATATCCAGACCATGAATTTTCCCTTATTATGGGAGAAGACAACTTGAAATCCTTACACAAATGGAAAAACTTTGAGGTCCTTTTACAAAATCATGAAATTTATGTTTATCCAAGGCTCTCTGCTGAACAGGAAGATTCAGATTTAAAAAACCACCCGAAAGTTCATTTGATTAACGCTCCAATTGTTGAAATTTCTTCGACTTTTATTCGAAAAAGTATCAAGGAGGGGAAAAATATCCAGCCATTATTACCTTCAAAAGTTTGGGAATACATTGATCATAATAATTTTTACAAAAAGTAATTACTCCAATATATTTTTCAACTCGGACTCAATTTTTTCAAAAGCGGCCTGCATATTGTCGCTTTTACCTGATAAGAGATAAACTTCGGTATTGGGCATTTGATCGCTATTCCACAAAAGTTGCAATCTTTTATCTTGCAAAAAGGATTTGGCGTTACAATTCCAAACAACCGCAACACCATTGTTTTTTGAAAGCACCTCTAGCATTTCGTATTCAGAAGGAATAATATAATTAGGGATTATCGAGGGTCTTTTTTTGTTAAAGGCATACATCCAAAATAATTTAACGTGTGGAATTCCTGAATCATGGCTATACCAAATCTGTTCGTTTAGCCAATTTTCCGTTGCAGCAAAATCATTTTCTTTAATTTTAAATTTTAATCCAAAGGCATCAACAGTATTTGATCCAACTATAATTTGTTTGATATCACCTACTTTTTTTTGAATGGTATCAAAAGTATCATATTTTGCGGTTAGAACTGCAAAATCTAATTTCTTAGCATTAACCAATTCAAAAAGCATTTGATTTTCATGAAAACTAAAATCGATATAATCAAATTTTGAAATAAGCGCTCCGCCTAAACTACTGAACAAATCTTTGGAAATACCTATTGTAATTAATCGGTTAGCGTTAAAAGCCTTGGTACGAAAACCGTTTTCCACATTTTCCAATCGATCTAAGGCCTCTATGATTAGGTTATTTAACAACTTAGCATATTCCGTCGGCTCAACTCCTTTTGACTTTCTATTGAACAATTTATAGCCCACATGTGCCTCCAGCATTGACATTTGCTGACTTACCGCAGGCTGACTGATAAATAATTCTTTGGCTGCCAAAGAAAAGTTACCGTTTTTATATACAGATTTAAAGGTTCTGTACCATTCTAAATTAACCATGATATAAATATATTTATCACAAACATAATTTAAATTATTTTTACTAATAACATATTCGCCGTATATTTGTATAAAGAAAATCAGTAATGAAAAAAATAGCATTGTTTACAGCAATAGCATTAACAGTAAGTTGCCTAAGCGCAACCGCACAACAACAAAATAAAAAAATTATGAAAAAAGTATTATTTGTTCTTACTAGTCATGACAAACTAGGAGATACCGGAGAAAAAACAGGATATTGGACAGAAGAATTTGCAGCTCCATATTACGAATTAGCAGATAATGGTGTTCAAATCGATATTGCAACTCCACTAGGAGGACAACCTCCAATCGATCCGAAAAGTGACGATGCTTCTGCTGCAACTGAAGACACAAAAAGACTAGATAAAGACACCGAAGTATTGGCAAAATTAAAAAACACGCACAAATTATCAGATGTAAATGAAGCTGATTATGATGCTGTTTTTTATCCGGGGGGCCACGGTCCACTTTGGGATCTAGCTACAGATAAAACATCAAGTGCGTTAATTGAAGCTTTTTATTCAAATAATAAACCAGTAGCTTTTGTTTGTCATTCACCGGGAGTACTGAAAAACGTAAAAGTAGATGGAGCGTTTTTAGTGAAAGGTAAAAATGTAACCGGTTTTTCAAATACTGAAGAAGCAGCTGTTGGATTAACTGATGTTGTTCCTTTCTTATTAGAAGACGCTTTGCAAGCAAATGGAGCAAGCTATTCAAAAGTAGAAGACTGGCATCCTTATGCAGTTGAAGATGGATTGTTGATTACCGGTCAAAACCCTGCTTCCTCTAAATTAGTTGCTGAGAAATTATTACATCAATTGAACGCAAAAAAATAATCATGTTAAACTTTGAATTATACAACCCCACGAATCTTGTATTCGGAAAAGGGCAAATAGAAAAGTTAGGAAGCCTTGTACCCAAAGGAGCTAAAATATTATTGGCTTACGGTGGTGGGAGTATATTTAAAAACGGAATACACGAACAAGTAATCAACAACCTTAACGGTCATAAAATTGTAGAATTTAGCGGAATAGAAGCTAATCCTCATTTTGAGACTTTAATGAAAGCTGTAGCGATTGTTAAAGAACAAAAGATTGACTTCATCTTGGCTGTAGGTGGTGGATCTGTAATTGATGGTGTGAAATTTATTTCAGCTGCTGTTAATTTTGAAGGAAACCCCATCGCAATATTACAAAAGCGAATTTTAATCAAGGAAAATGCAGTCCCTTTCGGAACAGTATTAACTTTACCTGCAACTGGAAGCGAAATGAACTCTGGCGCTGTGGTAACAATTGAATCTACTAAAGAAAAATTATCTTTTGGAGGTTCCGCCATTTTTCCAAAATTCTCTATTTGTGACCCTACAGTGATTGAGTCTTTGCCAAAAAGGCAATTACAAAACGGAGTCGTAGACGCCTACACGCATGTGATGGAGCAATATTTAACTTATCCTCATGAAGGCTATTTGCAAGATCGTATTGCTGAAGGAATTTTACAAACCTTACTTGAAGTTGGCCCAAAAGTAGTGGAAGACCCTAAAGATTATGCTTTAGCATCTAATTTTATGTGGAGTTGTACCATGGCGCTGAACGGACTAATCCAAAAAGGTGTTCCTAGTGACTGGGCAACGCACATGATTGGCCACGAACTTACTGCTCTGTATGGAATTGACCACGCGAGAACACTAGCTGTTATTGCACCAAATCTGTACAAAGTTATGTTTGAAACTAAGAAAGCAAAACTAGCACAATACGGTAAACGCATCTTCAACCTAGAAGGAACGGAAGACGAAATTGCTAATGAAGCAATCAACAAAACGGTTGCCTTTTTCCACACAATGGGAATGGAAACTAAACTTTCTGACTATACAAAAGAATATGATCAAACAGCTGATTTCATTGTAAATCGTTTTGACGAAAGAGGATGGAAAGCCTTAGGTGAAAAACAAAATATCACATTAGACAAAGTAAAATCTATTGTGGAAATGAGTTACTAATTCAGAATACTGGAATCATTCAGTGTGAAATAAAAAGGCGTTCTTGAATTTAATTCAGGACGCCTTTTTCATAATACAAAAACAAAACTAACTAACTCAATCCTCATTTTTTATTAAAAACTTAATTTATAATAAGTTAGAACGTTAATAAAATATGTTTATTGTGCGGTATTGTCACATAAAACACTTTAATTTCAATAACTCTGTTTTTATGGACGTAAGACTTACAATTATCTTCGATTGTTTTCTTGTTTAATCAATCCATTTTTAAGTACTTTTGATAAAATTTAATGATAAAATGACCAAAAATATAAAGTTTGCAGTGATCGGTGGAGGAAGTTGGGCAACGGCACTTACAAAAATGCTGTGTGTAAATCTTACTGAAGTTTCATGGTACATGCGCAATGAATCTGCAATTGAACATATTAAAACCTACAAACACAACCCTAATTATTTAAGCTCAGTAGAGTTTGACACAAAAAAACTCAAATTAACCAGCGATATTAACGAGGCTGTTGCTTATGCTGATTATATCATATTTGCAGTTCCTTCCGCATTTTTAAGTACCGAATTAGAAAAGCTTACAGTGCCTCTACACGACAAGGTAATTTTCTCCGCGATAAAAGGAATCGTTCCAGAAACAAGTATGATCGTAGGAGAACATTTTCACTTCAAGTATGACATCCCTTATCATAATGTGGGAGTAATTACTGGCCCATGTCATGCCGAAGAGGTGGCACTAGAGCGTCTATCTTATCTAACAATCGCTTGTGGAGATCCAGAAAAGGCAGAAATTGTAGCCAAGTATTTATCAGGAAACTATATTAATACTAAGATTACTGATGACATTATAGGTACGGAATATGCTGCTATGCTTAAAAACATTTACGCTATTGCTGCAGGTATGGCTCATGGCTTAGGTTATGGCGATAACTTCCAAGCCGTTTTAATGAGCAATGGGATCAGAGAGATGAAAAAATTCATCAAAAAAGTCCACAAAATGAAAAGAAACATAAATGATTCTGCTTATTTGGGCGATCTATTAGTAACTGGATATTCTGTTTTTTCTAGAAATAGAACCTTTGGAAACATGATTGGTAAAGGATATACGGTAAAAAGCGCTATGCTAGAAATGAGCATGGTTTCTGAAGGCTATTATGCGACAAAAAGCGCCTATAAGCTCAATCAAGGTTATGGAGCAAAAACGCCGATTATCGATGCCGTTTATCAAATTTTATACGAAGGAAAAGATGCAAAAGCAGTGTTTAAGGCACTAACTGATAAGCTAGATTAAAGACATTACAAGATATATAAAACTAAAGGCGCTATTTTTTAGAAATAGCGCCTTTAGTTTTATAGTATTACTTAATAAACATAATTTACCTCACAATTATTCCTTCAACGAATAAAATAGGCACTTCTTCTGTCGCTGTTTCGTTAATTGAATTCGCTTTAAAAATAAATTTTTTATCGTATAGCTTATCGCCAATAAAATAAGATACTGAAAACTCGTTATTAAGTGCCAAAACACTTTTATAGATCATTTCGATTTTCATAACAGAAACTGGAGGAATTTCGATAAAAGCATGACGAAGTAGAGACGTTTTTTTCATTTCACCATCTATAGTTCCAAAAGCTTTTGAAACAACCATAACGCTTTCGATAAGGAAGTCACTATCGTTTACTAAATAGGCAAACCAAACTTTCTCCATGAAATCGTCGCTCCACTCCTGAACGGCAGCTACAAATACGTTTTCCACTTCTGGTATGATGATGTCTTTTTTCATTACTGCTGTTTTGCTATGATGTCTCAGAGACAAAATATAGTATTGTTTAGAACTTCCTAGCCCAGATAGAAGTGAAAATCCTTTTCTTATTTTTCTTTAAAACAAGAAAAGATTGTAACGAATAGCTGGAAATAGCTCCGAATTCTTATTAATTAAATACTCGCTTTGAACTGCTCCAAGAAACGAACGTCATTTTCGTAAAACATACGGATATCACCGATTTGATAATTCAGCATGGCAATTCTTTCAATTCCCATCCCGAAAGCAAAACCAGTATATTCGTCTGAATCTATTCCGCAGTTTTTAAGCACATTAGGGTCTACCATTCCGCAACCGCCAATTTCTAACCAACCAGTTCCCTTGGTGATTCTGTAATCTGTTTCGGTTTTCAGTCCCCAATAAATATCAATTTCGGCACTTGGTTCCGTGAATGGAAAATAAGAGGGACGCAATCGGATTTTTGATTTTCCGAACATCTCCTTTGTAAAATGCAAAAGCGTTTGTTTCAAGTCGGCAAATGAAACATCTTTGTCGATATATAAACCTTCTACTTGGTGGAAAATACAATGCGAACGAGAGGAAACTGCCTCATTACGAAAAACTCTTCCTGGTGAAATAGTACGTATGGGCGGCTTGTTGTTTTCCATGTAACGCACCTGAACTGATGAGGTATGGGTGCGCAACAAAATATCAGGATCGGTTTGAATAAAAAAAGTATCCTGCATATCACGCGCCGGATGGTATTCTGGCAAGTTTAATGCGGTAAAATTATGCCAATCATCTTCGATTTCAGGCCCTTCAGAAACATTGAAACCAATATTTGAAAAAATATCTATAATTTGGTTTTTAACTAGAGATATAGGGTGTCGTGAACCAATAGTTACCGGCTCGCCCGATCTTGTCAAATCACCATAAAACCCCTTACTTTCTTCTTTGTTTTCTAAAGCTTCCTGTATTGATTTTACCTTTTCTTCAGCAGAGGTCTTTAACAAGTTAATCACTTGTCCAAATTCCTTTTTTTGTTCGTTAGGAACATTTTTGAATTCGGCAAAAAATTCTTTTAAAACACCTTTACTTCCAAGAAATTTAATTCGGAAAGCTTCTAGTTCTGATGCATTTTGTGTTGAGAAAGCTTGTGCTTCACCAATATATTCTTTTATCTTTTCTATCATTTTCATTCCATAATTGAGTGCGCAAATTTACATAATTTGTTTCAGGTTTATAGTTTAAAGTTCAAACTTTACACGCTAAAATCAAAACTCATAAATCTGCAATCCTAAATCCTTATTCTATAACTTCTCTTTCCAGAAAATAATTAACAATCGCTTCTTTCATTAAAACAGATTGCTCTCCCGCCTTTAGAGGTGGTAATTCTTCTTTTACGGTATAATGCGGCCAACCATCTTCATCAAAAAACTCGAATTCATAGAATCCATAAGGCTCTAATAACCTACAAATGGCAATATGCATCAAATTTAATTTCTCGTCTTTTTTATATTCACTATGAACCTTTCCAAGTTCCTGCACTCCGATTAAATAAATAATGGCGTCCAAATCTAAATCTTCACCTTGCGAAAACTGATTTGAAAGTATGTTTACTAGGTTTTCCCAGCGGTCTTTAAGTTGTGTATCTCTTGACATTTTTTTACAAAATAGAATAAAGAATAAAGATAAAACACTTCATCCTTTGCGTTTAAAAAAATTAATTTTTGCAAAGATAGGAACTCCATTTTTGACTTCGGGATTTTCTATTCTCTATTTTCTTCATTCTTTTAATACCTTTTCTCTTTTGCTTTCTTTTCTTGCTGTTCTTCCCTCTATTTTCTTTATTCCCCTATCTTTGCTATTTTCTCTTTATTCTTTAACTATGAGTTTTTTAGATATTGTTTTAGGTTCCTTACTACTTTACGCCTTGTATAAAGGCATGAAAAATGGTCTATTTATAGAATTAGCCTCGTTGATTTCATTGCTATTGGGAATCTATGTTGCCATAAAATTCTCTTATTTGATTCGAAAATCTCTTGCTGGCCATGTTTCTTGGTCACCTAAATATATCGAGATAATTGCTTTTGGATTGACTTTTATAGCTGTAGTTTTAGCGGTACATTTATTAGCAAAGGTTTTTACGGGAATTATGGACTTTGCTTTTTTAGGCTGGGTTAATAAACTCGCCGGAGGATTTTTTAGTGTTATAAAGAACGTCTTACTTTTGAGTATTCTTTTCAATCTTTTTCAGAAAGTCAACATCAACAATATGATTGTAAAAGAAAAAACTCTCGACAGTTCGATTTTTTATAACCCAATTCAAGAGACTTCAAAATATATTTATCCTTCTCTAGAAACTTGGTACACTGATTTTAAAAATAAAAAACAAAGCAATCCCGTTTAAAACCAGTTTTTGAAAAGTAATTAGTTCTAAAGTTTAAATCACTTCACTTCTTTAATGGCATTTGCTTCAATCCAACCCTCACTTCCATCCGTTAACTGAACTTTTTTCCAGTTTTCAAGTGTTTCTTTCACATAAACCTTTGTCCCTTCGTGCAACGTTATCACATTTGAACTTAACTTTTGAGGTTCACTCTTCAACTCTACCATTTCAGCAAAGACAATTGCAGGTTTTTCATTCCTATAATGGCTTTTTTCGAAAATAGCTGCTGCGACACTAATCAGAAGTAAAAAAAACAACACAAACATTCCCACAAAAAATGTTCTTTTGTACAATGTCAATTGAGAAAAATAGTAGCCAATAAAAGAAAATAAAAACAACACGGAAAAGGAAACCGAAATCCATGCCCAAGTATTGTAATGATAGGTGGCCGTAAATTCCCGAAGCAATTTGCCAAAACCCACTTTGGGAATTACTTTTATTTCGTCTATGGTACGCTTCTGTGCAAATCTTAGGTTCTCGAGCACTTCGCTATCATTTGGACTAAACAACAATGCCTTTTCGTAATTATAAATCGCTGGCGCTACCTGATTGAGCTTGTAGTAGCAGTTTCCCAAGTTAAAATATACCTCGGCAGATTGCTTGTTGGATTTCAAAACATTTTCATAGGCCGCAATCGCTTCCTTGTATTTACTTTTTTGGTATAAATCGTTTCCAGTTTCAAAACCATTTTGGGCAAAGAAAACTTGAGTAGTCAGTAATAGTATATAAAAAATATTTTTCATTTTATTTCAATTGTCAATTGTATTTCTGATTATCAATTGTTATATCTGCTTTTCAAGTTCGGAGATTATTACAACCGCCTTATCATAATCCTTCTGGATTGTAGCACTTGAGGCCGGAGCATATCTAGCAATTTCACAATTCTCCGTAAGAGCAATAAAATCGGCTACCCCTTCTGGGCTGGCATTTTTCTCTAATAATAATTCCTTAATATTGTCTTTACTCATTTCTGAAGTTTCGATATGCAATTTAGCCTTCAAGAAATTATGCATTGCTTTTTCTAAAGCAACATAAAAAGGCTCCTTGTTTTTAATTTGCCTTTTTGCCTCAGACAAGTATTTCTTAGCCAACTTGTTATTCCTTCGAATCCTATTACCGACAACATCCCCGTCAATAGCTTCTTTCTTCTTCTTAAACAAAACAATAAGCGGCAACATTAAAAAGGGTATAAACAGTAATCCAAAAAACAAATTAGATCCAAAGAAATCATTTTTGGCTTTCGGGATAAGATTAGTTTTTAATTTAATGTATTTAAATTGCTCTAAACTCGCAACGGCATTCTTATCACTAGTAGAATTTTCAGTTTTAGCAATTCTAGTATCGGTAGGACCTTCAAGTACATTGATCATTACCTCAGCAGATGTTATCGTTTTATAGGATTTTGACCCCAAATCGAAATAGGAAAATTGCATTGGTTTTACAGGATAGTTCCCTTTGTATTGTGGCACGATAGTATAATTATCCGACACTTTTCCGGACATCCCTGCCAATGAAGTAGTAACTTGCTCGTTGTGAACAGGATCATACATTTCTAATGCATTAGGAACTACAGGTTTTGGCAAACTAAACAATTTCATATTTCCCTTACCGGTAACGCTTACAATTAAATCAAGACTTTCCCCATTTTTTAGGTTCGTTTTAGTAGGCGTAACTTTGAAATCAAAATTACCAACAGCCCCAGAAAAATCTTCTGGTTTGCCATTTTCTGGAAGTGCTTTAACCGTTATGGTTTTAGCTCCAGCCGATACCCTTTTATTATCCTCGATTAAGACCATTCTTCCAAAAACGTCTCTTCGATTACTGGGCAGTTGTACATCAATATCCATCGATAAAGGCTCAATATCAAGCTTACCAGGTTTTTGGGGATACAAGACCACCTTTTTTAACACAACGTAGCGGTAATTCTCACCCTTAAACATACCTTCTTCAGCCACAAGCTGTTTTATTTCGATATTTTGACTCCAAAAATTATTGAATTTGGGCTTGTTTAATTCTTTAAAATTGTCAATACCTACATTAAAACTAAAATACAATTTATATACAACCGTAATCGGTTCGTTCACATAGGGGTTCATTTTAGAGATATCAGCAACCAGATAAATATTATTATTTGCCAAAACACTGGTGTCATTTGGGTCTCTAGGTTGTTCAACGGCAGCTGTTACGTTGACTTTTATTGGAGATGTCTTATATACTTGCCCATTGTATTCAATCGTAGCCTGCTTGATTACCAAGCTTCCTTTTTGATTTGGCAAAAGATAATAGGAATAAATTTTCTCAAAAGAGCTTCTGCCATTTACCCAAGACTGACTCACTTGCTGGCTAGGTCCTGCAATTAGTTTAAATCCATCAAAAGAAGGTTGATTAAAGTTATCACCATCAATATTCATGACAAAGTCCACACGAAGTCTTTCGTTTAATCCAAGTGTTGTTTTGCTGACTTTCGCTTCAAACTGCACTTGAGCCAAAAGTCCTTGAAAACTAATCAGTAGTAAAACCAAATATCTCTTCATTTTCTTATTCAATCTTTCCTTACCGGATATATATATTAAATTCTATTATTTCTTTGCTGAAATTGCCAAACTGATTACCAATCTTTCTCGGTTTTCGTTGGCTTTCCTTGTACCTTCGAAGCGTTTACTTTGTCTTGGACTTTCTTTTCTTCATTACTGACGGCATCCAAAAGATTTTCTAATCGTTGTTTAGAAATTCCTCCGGGAGCTGGCTTCGGTTTTTCTTCATTTTTCGATTTGTCGTCCTTATTTTTTCCGTCGTTATCTTTTTCGTCTTTTTTATCCTTGTCCTTGTCGCCCTTGTCGTCTTTTTTATCTTTATCTTTTTCGTCTTTTTTATCCTTGTCCTTGTCTTTTTTGTCCTTGTCCTTGTCGTCTTTTGGAGGGTTGTCCTTAAGCATCTTTTTAGCCAAGGCATAATTGTATCTCGTTTCCTCGTCCGACGGCTTGTTACGCAGTGCGTTTTTATACGCCTCAACTGCTTCAGAATAGTTTTTTTCCTTCATAAAAACATTACCTAAATTGTGATAGGCCTTATGTTTTTGAGGTCTAGTTTTGGCATTTTTGATTGATTTTGCATATGCAAACTTTGCTTCCGAAGCTTGATTTTGCTTATATATGGTATTTCCTAAGTTATAGGAAGCTATTGTTCTGCCAGGAAATTTTGAGCTCGAAATTCTGTAATTGGCCTCAGCCTCAGCAAATTTACTGTCTTCATATTCCGCATTGGCTTTGGGTAAACTTTTATCCTTCTCTTGTGCAGTCACCGCTGCTATTCCCCAAAGGAGAAATAGGAAAGAGACAAATATGCGTTTTTTACTGTTTTTCATTTTAATTTAATTCTGTTAATCCTGCAAAGCCTAAACATTGAAGGAATAGAGATTTACTTTTCTTCATTAAATAAATTCAACTTTCTGACCCAGTTAGTTTTTCCTTCCAACAAGAAGAAATCCAAAAACAATAAGCCAAATGCAATTCCAAGAAACCATTGAAATTGCGACTGAAAATCAGCCATTTGAGTAGATTCAAATTCTGTTTTTTGAATTTTATCTAGGTTACTCTTTATGTATTCCAGGACTTCCTTTGTATTGTTTCCGCTTACATAACCCCCTTTAGTAGCCTTAGCAATAGCTTCTAGACTGGCACGGTTTAATTTAGTTACGACAACTTGGTCATTATTGTCACGTTGATAGCTTTCCACAATTCCGTTCCTTTTTAAAGGAATAGTCCCTCCTTTATCGGTTCCAATACCAATTGTAATGATTCTCATTCCTTGCTTATTAGCTTCTTCTGCCGCTGCCTGAGCCCCTTCAGAATGATCTTCTCCATCTGAAATTAAAATCAACAACTTGCTCGTTTTGCTTTTATCGTCAAAATACGTCGCCGACAATTTTATAGCTTCATCAAGAGAGGTACCTTGAGAAGAAACCATGTCGGTATTCATGCTTTGCAAAAACATTTTAGCGACGCTGTAATCAGTAGTTATAGGCAAGACCGGAAACGCACTTCCTGCATAAGCTACGATCCCTATTCTGTCGCTTCCTAATTGATTTATAATTTGTGAAATAATCTGTTTGCTTTTTTCCAATCGGCTCGGAGCCACATCTTCTGCAAGCATACTTTTAGAAATATCCATCGCAAAAACGATATCAATCCCTTCCCGTTTCACGGTTTCCATTTTGGTTCCTATTTTTGGATTTACTAATCCCAGTATCAATCCCGCTAACGCTAGAAGAATAATTACCAACTTTAAAGTGGGTTTAAAAGTAGATCTCTCCGGACTTAACCTTTTTATGGCATCTAAATCTCCGAATTCACGCTGCTTTTTTTGTTTCCAATATAAATTGAAAAGAAACAACAACACTACTAATGGTAGTATGAAAAGCAGGTATAAATATTTTTTTTCGTCTAATTCCATATTTTCTTAAACACAAAGGGCACTAAGTTTTAGCACAAAGCACACAAAATTATTTTAAATCAAAGAGTGCTATTTATCACTCTCTTTACTCCATTCTTTAACAAACTAACATTAAAGTTGATGAACAATCCTTCCTTACATTTTCATAATCTTAAATAATTCAACAGTTGCGCCAACTGAACATCATATAAAGCTTTTGTACACTGTATTTCTTAAACCAATTTCTGCTAATAGTAGAAACCCTGCAAGCCAAACAAAAGGTCTGTATTTCTCGTCATAATCATAGAACTTCAGCTCTTCGATTTCGGTGGTTTCTAATTTATTGATTTCTCCATAAATCTCAGCAAGTTTGTTATTGCTTGTTGCTCGAAAATACCGTCCCTCTGTTTTTTTAGCAACACTTTTCAAAAGTCTCTCGTCAATTTCCACTTTCATCATTTGGAATAAAAACTGACCATTTGGACCCACTGCGTATGGAAATTCAGCCATACCGTTTGTTCCAATACCTATTGTATATACTTTTATACCATATTGCTTCGCAATATCGGCAGCCGTTTCTGGCTCAATAAAACCTGCATTATTGACACCGTCCGTCAAAAGAATAACCACTTTACTTTTAGCCTTACTGTCTTTCAATCTGTTTATGGCCGTGGCCAATCCCATACCTATTCCAGTGCCATCTTGTAAAACATTGTCGTATTTAATGCTCTTAATAGCCTGAAGAACGACCGCTTTATCGCTGGTTACCGGTGTTTTTGTATACGCTTCAGAGGCATAAACCACAAGCCCTATCCTGTCGTTAGATCTTTCGTCAACAAAATCGGCCGCCACCCTCTTTAGCGCTTCCATTCGGTTTGGCTTCAAATCTTTGGCCAACATACTCCCTGAAACATCCACCGCCATTACAATGTCGATTCCCCTTGTCGTTTTTGTTTGATTGCTTATATCAACCGTTCTTGGTCTCGCCATGGCCACAATTAAGGAGCTTAACGCTAATAAACGGAATACGCTCAAAAAAGGTTTAAACCTTGCCAATAAAGAATTTGATCCCTTGAATCCTTGAATTGAACTAATTTTTAAAGTGACCGCCTGCTTGTTTCTTTTGAAAACCACCCAAACAATGGCAATTGGAATCAAAAGAAACAACCAGAAGAACTCAGGATTTAGAAAAGTTATTTTCGTCATTATTTACTTACTTGTATTAATTCGACTGAGTTGAAAACCCGGTTAGCTATTTCATTTGCATAGGAATCCCCATCTTCATGGAAAATCATGATTTGTTGCAATCCCCCTTCTTGACTAAATAATACTATCTCATAATATAATTTTTCGCTCCCTATAGATTTGTCATTTACTCTCGAAAAAGTACCATATCCTTTTATACCGGTTACTCCCTCTCTCGTCTCAAAATCTTCTTGCTTCACAATCATATTTTGCGCCCCTTGAGACTCTAATGTCTGCAAGCTCACTTCTAAAGATTTTTTCAAATCCACTGCCGTTGAGTCCTGCTTGTATTTTAGAGTAGAAACCATCAGGTAAAAATTATCAGAAACACTACCGTAGGTAAAAGAATTCATTTCTTTAATAAGGGCCAATCCGTTTTTAGGCAATGATTTTTTCAAATCTACCCTTTTCAGCACTTCGGGGGTTTCTATGCTAACCCCTGGATTCCCGTAAGTGCTTTTTATCCATTCCCCTTCTAATAATTCCTTATTAGAATTACCGACTATTGTGTCTTTCACATAAGTAAAACCTTTGGTCACGACAAAATAACTTGTGGTTGCCAATAGCAATAAAAGAACTGAAGCTACTGCAGTAAGAATTCTTCTCTTTCTCTTTTTCTTTAACTGGATTTTGATCTGTTTTTGTTTTTGCGCTTCATTCAGTATCGCATCTTCTTCAATCTCCACCTCAATAGGAATAGCACTATCAAGTGTTAAAATTGCTTTTTGTATTTTATTTTTATCTTCCGTTATTTCGTAATCTAAAGGTTTTGACTTGGCAAACTTTACTAAATCTGCTTGTTTCAACACCCTCTCCAGATTTTCTATAGTTTCTCTTGAAACCGTCATTTTTTTTCTGACGGATGCGGCTCTAAGTCCCAATATCAGCTCAGAAGTCGTGCTTTCCATAGCAGGAATTTCTATCGCTTCCTCAATATAATTTCTCGCGATATCTGTTAATTCGCTATAATATTCTTTAACTTCTCCCTTTTGCCAAAGCTCTTTCTTTTCTAAGCTGTTCAGTAAACTAGTGGCTCTTTCAATAGGTGTTTTATATACCTCTTCCTCGATTTTTTTCTTTTGCTTCTTTTTTACAAACCAATAAACCAATGCGCCAATACCCAGAATTAAAGCAAGTACCAACAAGTATTTCCACCAGTCGCCCAACGTACTCTTAACCGGAGTGATTTCCTTAATGTCATACATTTTTTGTTTCAATGTATCAACCCGAACATTTGCAACTTCCACTAAAAGAGAGTCCGTCATATACGGTTTACTGTTGATAAAAATCTTTATGCTAGGAACCACATATTTTCCAGAATCAAATTGTGTCAATCCGTATTTCTTGATTAGTTCATAGCGGTCGTCTTTCTTAACCGTGTCAATCGGGTAAGAATGTATCACTTCTAGGGCACCAATATTTTTAAGGTTCGGAAAAATAACTTTGGACAAAGTATCAACCGAAGTTTTTATTGTTAATTTAAACTCGGCGCCGATTTTATTTTTTGTTGTATCTATACTTGTTTCAGGCCTTTTTTGTTGAGCAAAAACAGCAGTGGAAATCAACAGTATTAGTAGGTAATAATTATTTTTCATTTTTCACTTTTGCGAATTTTTGATTTTAGGATAACGGTTTGAGATTTTGCTTTTTTTCCAAAATCATTATTCGTTTGACCTCAAAAAACTAAATTATTTGAGATTTATTTTGACTGTATTAATACTTAATCTCTATCTCGATTTAAAATAACCTAACAATTTAGTCACATAACTTTCGTCAACTCTAGTATTAACAACCCCGGAACCTGATTTACTGAAGGTTTCCTTAAAATAGTTCACTTTATCCCTATAATATTTTTCATAGTTTAGTCGAACCGTTTTAGAACTGGTATCAATCAACTGGGTTTCCCCCGTTTCGGCGTCAAGCATTGAAACCATACCAACATTGGGCATCTTTTCTTCTCGAATATCAAATACTCGAATACCGGTTATATCATGTTTTTTAGAAGCTATTTTCAAGGTTTGCTCATAGTCCTCAGACATGAAATCAGAAATCATAAACACGATTGCCTTCTTCTTTTGAGTACTTGATAAAAACTTCAATGCTTGAGCAATATCCGTTTTATAGCTTTTAGGCTGAAACTCTATCAATTCTCGGATAATGCGCAATACGTGTGATCGTCCTTTTTTTGGCGGGATGTATAATTCGATTTGGTCCGAAAATAAAATCAATCCTATTTTATCATTATTTTGCGTAGCTGAAAAAGCCATCGTCGCAGCGATTTCAGTAACAATATCTTTTTTGAATTGTTTTTTGGAACCAAAGCTCTCAGAGCCTGAAATATCAACCATCAGCATCATCGTCAATTCACGCTCTTCTTCAAAAACTTTGACATGCGCTTCGTTATATCTCGCCGTTACGTTCCAGTCAATAGCACGAATGTCATCTCCATACTGATATTGGCGCACTTCGCTGAAAGTCATTCCGCGCCCCTTGAACGAAGTATGGTATTCCCCCGAAAAGATATGATCGCTCAATCTTCGGGTTTTAATTTCTATTTTTCGTACTTTCTTTAAAAGCTCTTTTGTATCCATTTTTTAGAGTGTTCAGCATTCAGTTACTTTAGTATTCAGCTAATTAGGTCCATAAGGGACTTAATTAATTACGGGCTGAGCACTGCATACTAAATTTAAGGTACTTCAACTTCGTTAATTATTTTATTAATAATATCAACAGAAGTAATATTTTCTGCTTCCGCTTCATAGGTAATACCTACTCTGTGACGCAAAACATCGTGAACAACGGCACGAACATCCTCTGGAATAACATAACCGCGACGCTTGATGAAAGCATAACATTTGGCCGCATTGGCTAAATTGATACTTCCCCGTGGTGAAGCCCCAAAACTGATTAGCGGCTTCAAGTCTGCCAGTTTGTACTTCTCTGGGAAACGAGTGGCAAAAACAATATCAAGGATGTATTTTTCTATTTTTTCGTCCATATATACTTCACGAACTGCTTCTTGCGCACGTAAAATCTGTTCCACAGAAACCACTTGATTTACTTTCTCATAGTTTCCTTTTAGATTTTGACGCATAACCAGACGCTCTTCATCCATTTTAGGATAATCGATCACCGTTTTCAACATAAAACGATCGACTTGCGCTTCTGGAAGTTGGTATGTTCCCTCTTGCTCGATAGGGTTTTGCGTGGCCAAGACCAAGAAAGGTCTATCTAACTTGAAAGTGGTGTCTCCAATGGTTACTTGTTTTTCCTGCATCGCTTCCAGCAACGCTGATTGCACTTTGGCCGGAGCACGGTTAATCTCATCGGCAAGGACAAAATTGGCAAAAATAGGTCCTTTTTTTATGGAAAATTCATTTTGTTTAATATTGTAAATCATTGTCCCTACAACATCCGCAGGCAATAAATCAGGAGTAAACTGGATTCTGCTAAATGAACCATGCACTGCTTGTGAAAGTGTATTTATGGCCAATGTTTTTGCTAATCCCGGAACACCTTCTAACAAAATATGTCCCTGACCCAAAAGTCCAATTAATAATCGCTCAATCATGTGCTTTTGACCCACAATCACTTTATTCATTTCCATAGTCAGGAGGTCGATAAAAGCGCTCTCTCTCTCTATTTTTTCATTGATTGCTCTAATGTCTAAAGTCGATGTATTTTCTTCCATATTGATATATTTAAAACCTTGAATTTAATGTCTTCATTTTGAGAGTGCAAATTGAATTATTTTTTAGACGTAAGATGTTAAAAAATGGTTAAAACTTCAATCATTGCTCTAATTTTAAGGTCGAATTATGATACAATTTTTATATTTTTAAGAACTTTAAAAAATATACTTCGGAATCACTGAATTAGTGATTTCCTTAAAAAATAAAAACCATGAGTAAAACAACATTATCCCCTATAATAGCGGGTACCATGAATTGGGGAGTCTGGGATAAAAACCTCACTTCAAAGGAAATGGAAAACATGATTCACGTTTGCGTAGAGAACAAGATAACTAGCTTTGATCACGCCGATATTTATGGATCTTACACCACCGAGGCGGGTTTCGGGAAAGGATTTGCCTCGAGCAAAATAGCGAGAGAAAAAATACAATTAATTTCTAAATGCGGCATAAGGATGCTGTCAGAAAACAGGGATAATACTATCAAACATTACGACTATTCCAAATCGCATATTATCCAGTCCGTTGAACAATCCTTAAAGAACCTACAAACTGATTATTTAGACGTATTTTTGCTACACAGACCAAGTCCATTGATGCAAGCCGACGAAATTGCTGAAGCAGTTGAAAAACTAAAATCTGAGGGGAAAATTATCGATTTCGGACTTTCAAATTTTACCTCTTCACAGACCGAATTGATTCGTCAAAAAACGGAAATTAGCTATAATCAAGTCCAGTTTTCGGCAACTAATTTCGAACCAATGCTCGACGGAAGTTTTGACTATATGCAAATGCATGACATTAGGCCTATGTCATGGAATCCTTTAGGTTGCGTATTCAGGAAAGATATTCCACAAACGCACCGATTGAAAAAACTATTGGCGACACTAGTTTCTAAATATCATTTGGGTTCCGATACCATTTTGCTCTCTTGGGTTTTGAAACATCCGTCAAAAGTTATTCCGATTGCAGGAACCGTAAATGTGGCTCGAATACAATCATTAATGAAAGCGGTTGGATTAGAACTCGAGAAAGAAGATTGGTTTGCCATCTGGTCAGAAAGCATGGGAAAAGACGTGCCTTAAATTGGTTATACCTTTTCAAACCATACCTCCTTCCCACAAAAAATAAATAATTAGAAACTAAATAGCAATACGAACTATGAATAAAACAGTCCTCATAACTGGTGCCACAAGCGGTATTGGTAAAGCCACAGCTGAACTATTAGCAAAAAACAAATATAAAATCATCCTTTGCGGAAGACGGGAAGACCGCCTGCTTGCCATTGAGACTGAACTTTCTAAATTGACCGAAGTGCACACTTTACATTTTGATGTTAGGGATAAAAAAGCCGTTTCAGAGCAGATCAATTCCTTGCCAGAAGCGTTTTCAAAAATTGACATCCTAATTAACAATGCTGGTAATGCGCATGGTTTAGATCCCATTCAAAATGGCGATTTAGACGATTGGGACGCCATGATCGACATCAATGTAAAAGGACTTTTATATGTTTCTAAAGCCATCATCCCTCAAATGATCGAAAGAAAATCAGGCCATATTATTAATATCGGTTCCACTGCTGCAAAAGAAGTATATCCAAATGGAAATGTCTATTGTGCCACAAAACATGCCGTTGATGCGCTAAATCAAGGAATGCGTATGGATCTAAACCCATTTGGAATAAGGGTTGGTGCAATTCATCCCGGAATGGTGCAAACTGAATTTAGTGAGGTACGTTTCAAAGGAGATACCGACAGAGCTTCAAATGTGTATAAAGGTTTCGATCCGTTGCAGCCCGAAGATATTGCTGGTATCATCCACTTTGTAGTTTCTAGACCATATCATATCAATATTGCTGATCTAGTAGTAATGAGCACGGCGCAAGCTTCATCAACTATTGTAAAAAAAGATTGATTTTAAACCGAATTAGTAATCGTGATCACGAAGTCGAAAAATACCGATGAACAGATTAACGCACTAAATTTAAAAAAAGCAGCTGTGAGACAGCTGCTTTTTTTTCTTAACTAATTTAGATTATTTTAAAATAAAAGTTTGATCACCCACATCCGTAATTGACCCATTGATTACATCCGTATTCTCAATAATTCTTGCTGCATATGCTGAATCTGCTCCAGGGTCTAGAGTTACAGTATGTTTGCCGGCAGGGACACCGCTTAAAAGAAATTCTCCCGTTTCCAAATTCATGTACGAAGAAATTGTTCCGCCTTCCACAGGTATAGATACTAAAACTGCAAAATCTGCTGGAAATGGAGAAGGACTTACAACCTTTCCTTTAATGCCCCCCGTATTTTCTTTTGTGGTAACTCTGATCACGGGGTGTAAATTATAAATCCCTGAATTTCCAGCTTTGACAACTGAATGCTCCACATCAAAATCTAATAAAAACTCATACGTTTTCCCTCCTTCTAAGGTTTGGTTAACCTTGAGTTTCAAACCTGATTGCTGGGCGCTTGGCGTTTTCAAAGGAATAGTAGTTGTGGCCCCTTTCAGCATTAAAGAATTTTCGTCTCCTAACAATAACCGAATTTGGCCCAACTTTCCAGAAGGGACTAAGTTGTCTGCCAATAAAATATTAACGCCTCCTGTTAAATCAAGTAAGTTATAAATTTTACCTGGTCCAACTTCAAGAGCATCTCCAATACTTACCCAACCTTGATCACCGGTGTCTGAATTGTCTTTTATCAAAATGTCTAGTACCTCGACATTCACCTCGTCATAATCTCCTGGAGCATCCACCATTCTAACAGTCACTCTTGAAGTTCCGGATGCATCATTATTACTATCACATCCCAAAAAAACTAAACCCATTAAGCTTATTGCAAAAAAGCCTTTTAAGCAAAATTTTATCTTTTTCATATCTTTAAATTATTAAAAATTAGTATATTAACAACGTAAAATCAATACATAAATTTAGCGAATAAATTTTACTTTAGCTCAATAATTTCACTTTTAATTATTTTACAAACTCAGTATTTACCAAATGATAAATAAACGTCTTTTAATCAAAAACCTGCTCGCCTATAACGATGAGTGCAGTTTTTACGATAAAAAACGCCAGCTAAATTTACATACGCGAGAAGGAAAAGCAAAATTTTTGAAACACATTTGTGCATTGTCAAATTCTAATCCTAATAATAATTCCTATATCGTCGTGGGAGTAGAAGACCAAGACAACGAAATTGTGGGAGATGATTTTTTTGACGACAGTCATATTCAGAATTTAGTTAATGCTTACCTGGAAAATCCTCCCAAAATACAATACGAGAATGTACCTTTTCCGAATCTACCTAAAGATAAAGTCATAGGACTAGTAACTGTTAAACCAAAAAAAAACAGTTCCTTTTTCAAAAAGGGAATTCATACCATTCCTGCTGGGAGCGTCTTTATCAGACGAGGCAGCAATACGACGCCAACGGAGGATAAGATCGAAAAAAATTATCAAAATACAGAAACCGTTATTGGTATTGAAAATAGTTCGAGGAACAATATTGAACATACTTTGGATGGCGTCTTTGATTTTATGAATTTTCGGCACAAAGACATGGCACCAAAATACAAAGTATTCAAAGAATTATTTATCATTTGCTGGGCTGGAATTCCTAAAATAGTGCGTGGAACCCTCTTTTTATCGCGTGTTGATATTGAACTCATCAATGAACAAGTGAAATTATTCTATTCGGCGCAAGATGTTGTCGCGATCAACTATGACGAACACTCTTTTACCATAATGGAATATGTCCCTTTGGGATTGAATGACAAAACAAGTTATTATCCATTGGAAAAACAAACTATTTACTTTTACGAAAATGGCTATTATAGGATTGAAAGTGAAATGCTTTTTCAGCCTCCAGAATTCAATCGCAAACTACTCCACCACATATATAACTCCAATCTAGCCTTATTAAAAAAATTGAAGAAAGAACAAGCCTTGATTGAACGAGAACATAGGGATCTGGAAAATTTACCCTCCACTTTCATGATTTGTTACCTCAACGGATTTGATGATGCGAAAGAAAAACTGATTGAAGCAAAACCGTTATTGAAACCCTATCCACAAATATATTTGTCCTTTAAAGAAGCCATGCGGATTTTGAGGAAGATGAAATATGACGTGCAGTAAGTTGCCATTAAAATTTTAAGGGCATGATGGCTATTAATTCTCTAGCATTAATAATTACTATATCAAAAGTAGGGTAATTAAAATCTTAGTTATGCCTACAAGAGAAACTAAACTTTCAACCAAATAATAAGTCGTTTATAAGACTACATATCATTTCCATAATTAAAAGTGAAAAAGCGATAATTGCATTCATTTTTCTGACGTTTTATTTTTTTTAAAGCTAAGCTTAATTATTAAACTAATCAATCACTAAAACTGGGTATATTTCAAGGCTGGACCAATAATCGTTTTACCACTTCATTTTTCCAATCTGTCCTAATTCAAATCACATTCTTTTATACAATCAACAGAAGAAGGAAAACTAATCCAACAGATTTACTAACTCATAATAAAGCTGTTTTAACGCAAATCGAGCTGTTTTAGACTCTTTTCTATCGAAAAAACTAATTAAAATCTCTTAGGTACAAACTCTTTTGCCTATTTTTATCACCTAGAAAAAGCCTACTTAGGCTTTTAGAAAACCCTATTGAGAACACACCAAATGAGAACATTAGTTATAGGTGACATCCACGGAGGTTTGCGTGCACTTCACCAAATTATGGAAAGAGCTAACGTTACTCCGCAGGACAGCTTAATTTTTTTAGGAGATTATGTAGATGGCTGGAGCCAATCTCCTCAGGTAATAGATTATCTTATTCAATTAAAAAGCACTAATAATTGTATTTTTATTCGTGGTAACCACGATGAATTATTATTGCATTGGCTCAAAGAAACTAAGGACAACCCTTTGTGGCATAAGCACGGGGGAGAAGCAACGATTTTAGCATATGAACAAGTAGATAAAAACACAAAGCAACTGCACATCGACTTTCTATTATCTCTAGAAGATTATTATTTAGATGAAAAAAATCGTCTTTTTGTTCATGCTGGATTTACGAACTTGAACGGTGTGAAATATGAATTTTATCCAAAACTATTTTATTGGGACAGAACCTTGTGGGAAACTGCATTAGCTTTAGATCGAAGTATAAAACCCAATGATTTATTGTATCCCAAACGCTTAACATTGTACGATGAGATTTATATTGGACATACACCTGTAACAAGAGTAGGAAAAACCGAACCTTTGCAAATGGCATGTGTTTGGAATGTCGATACTGGAGCGGCTTTCAAAGGACCTTTGACTATAATGGATATCGACACCAAAGAATTTTGGCAAAGCGAGCACTTGCATAACTTGTATTTTGACGAAAAAGGTAGAAACTAAAAAACCGCTTCAATTTTTACGAGGCCACTGAAAAACTTCACTTATTTTGATTAGAGTCGATTTTTGACTTTTTAGGCTCATTGAGTGTACTGCGCATGTAGCTTTGATTTTCCTACATTAATTTGAGTATTCTTTTTAAGTTGACTGCG